>JAWAPV010000028.1:0-10893 GCA_038894255.1 Bathyarchaeia archaeon | reverse complement strand
CCAGCTCGAAGCTAGGGAGAGGGAATATATCCGAGAATTGTACGCTCTTTCCAAGAAGTACCTCGAGGTGGAGAAGGAGAGACCTCTGTACTCGATTATGCAGCGCACCTTCGGCTCCGACCCCTTCGCCCTCCAGGACTCCCAGATGTACAAGAGGGGGGGCTACAGGCAGTCCAAGCGCAAGCAGGAGTTCGCCAAGCTGGGGAGGCAGGTGGCCGTGGAGAGGGGTCTCCCCGCCTACAACAGGGCGGTGGGCCTGCCCATAGGCCAGAGGCAGCTGGAGCCCATCCTGATAGCCGGAACGAACATCATGGTGGAGCAGGACGACACCCACCACCTGAACAACGTGGCCATCCAGCAGATGCTGGACGACATAAAGCGCACCGTCATCGTGAACCTGGACATCGCCCACCGCATGCTCACCGTGAGGGCGGGCAAGGAGGTCACCCCCGAGACCATCAACCTCTACCTGGAGACCCTCCAGCACACCATGTGCGGGGGGGCCGTGGTCCAGGAGCACATGTCCGAGATCAACCCCCTCCTGGTCAAGGACGCCTACGCCAACAACTTCCTCCTCCCCAAGGGGGCGGCCGTGCGCCTCACCAAGCCGTTCCGCACCCCGGCCGAGGCCACCGCCGTCCTGCAGGAGCTGAACGGCCCCCAGGGCCCTGGAGCCTGGGGGAAAAACATTGGCAAAAAGAGAGAAGAAGGAGAGCTGGAGAGAAAGGCAACGAAAAAGGCAGCTGAGGCAGCAGAGAGCTCAAGAGGCGTATCAAATACAAAGAGAAAGAGAGGCTGAGAAAAAGCCGCGCAAATGGCCTAAAGGGAAGATGATCTTTGGATTCTGCTTGATTGTGCTAGTGTTCAGTGCTTATGGAACATGGCAATACTTTGAGGGACAGAAACCTCCAGCAATTGGTGGAACAACAAACAACCCACCTCCAACCGGTTCAGCGCCAAGCTTCTCATTGAAAGATATTAATGGAAACCAGTTTTCCCTCAGCCAGCATAATGGAAAAGTGATTGCTGTTCATTTTATGGCTGTAGGCTGTGGTGGACAAATATACCCAATTAATGACTATCAGCTTAAACAATTAAAACAAGTGTGTACCACCTATTGTGGCAAGGAGCCATTCACTGTTGTCACTGTTGCAGTGGCAACGTGCGCGAATAGTCAACTTGCAGTAATCCGTTCAAACTATGGGATAACCTGGGTCTTAGGAAACGACTACGACGACGGAAAAATGGACATAGTCAACGCATACACCTCATATTCAATCAAAGACGGCACAATTGTCCTGATAGATAAAACCTTTAACGTAGTCAAAGTCTACACAGAAACAACAAACGCAGAAACTTTGTCTTCAAAAATAAATCAACTTCTACAGGCTTGATAAAACATGTTTGAAGAATCTCTAGGCTTATTCATTCTAGGACTTGTAACCTTTCTTTCACCATGCTCCATCGCACTGATATCAGTATATTTGACATATGCTGCAGGAGTCGGCAAAAGCATACTAAAAGGACTGATTATCGGGATCAGTTTCACTGTAGCCATGTGTCTTGTCTTCTTCTTCCTCGGCTACGCTGTCACCTCTCTTATCCCATTAAACATGCTTAATTATCAACTATTTCTCGGAATTGCAGGTGCTCTTCTCATATTATTCGGAATTAACAACGTAGGTTTTCTTGGAAAAATCGGCTTATCTACTAATGTTGGCAATTCCATTAATGAGCGAATGAACGCCATGAAGCTGAATGCATTAACACGCTTTTCCCAATACAATTACGCAATCAGCTCTTTCATTTTCGGGCTAGTAATCTCTATAGCTTTAGGACCATGTTCCCTCTCAATAGTATTGCCAGCCATACTACTAACCATGCTAACAGCGCCTACTCCCTTCCACGGCGGTCTCCTCCTCTTCATGTTCGGCTTAGGCCACGCCCTACCAGTAATCTTACTGAGCACATTACTTGCAACAGCAAGGAAAGCCATAAGCCAAAAAATATCCAAAAAAAGCGAATGGTTAACAAAGGGTTTTGGAATTGCCTTTCTTGCAATCGGCATAATTATGATTGGATACGCACTTGGAGGATTGTTATGACCAAAAAAGCTAAGCTGAAAATTGAGGTTTTTGTGCCCTTCGGCTCTTGCGTCTGCAATTTTGCCCCTTTCATGGAAAAGATAGGTCAAGTGACTTCGAAGTTCAAAGATTTAGTTGAAGTTCAGACGAAATCAATCAAATCAGCAGAAGCATCCAAATATGGAGTTCAAGAAATATGCGCCATTGTGGATGGAAAAATCAAACTTTCACTAGATTTTGCTGAAAAAGAGCTTGAAGATGCCATTTCAAAATACCTTACACAAACGTAATAAAAATGCATGAAAAAAGCACATCACAATAATCCATTACTTGAATTGTATAAACTTCTAGGTACTTATACCCAAATGCGTCTGGGTCCATGAATGGGGCTGCCCGGATTTGAACCGGGGTCTATAGCGCCCGAGGCTACAAGCCTAGACCAAGCTAGCCGACAGCCCCATATACATTATGCTTTTTCAAGTCGTCAAGATAAGTGTTCCTTAACCTTTAAACCCTTGTCTCTAGCAATACTATTACCCCTATTTGGAATAACAGGAGGTTGGAATCTTAAATGTCGGTTTCGCAGCGTGTGCATGGGGTAAAAGTTCTTAAGGCTGTTTCGTCATCGTTGAGATTGCAGCTGTTGAATTTGCTTTTTGAGAGGGGTTCTCTTTCGTATACTGATTTGATGAATGCGCTGAAGATGAGTCCAAGTAGGGATGCTGGAAGGTTTGCTTATCACTTGAAGTTTCTGCTTAAGGCTGACTTGATTGAGAGTGATGCTGAAACTAAGAAGTACAGTTTGACTGATTTGGGTAAAATGGTGCTTGACGTTGCGGACCGGTTGGAAAAAAGGGCTTCTAAACGTGAAGAAATGGTTGTTCGGGCTTCAAGGTTGGCGTTAGAAGAGTTCGACGCAAACAAAATTGCCTATTCTCTCATAAGAGAAGCAGCTATGCCTGTTGAACTGGCACAGAAAATTGCCAAAGAAGCAGAAAAGCTTCTGCTTAAATCAAAAATAAGGTACATCACGGCTCCGCTTGTGAGAGAGGTTGTTAACGCTCTTTTGGTCGAAAAGGGTCTTGAGGAATACCGACATAAACTGACGCGGCTTGGGCTGCCCGTGCATGAAGTCCACATGCTTCTCAATGCTAAAAGCAGGGCTCCAGAAGGAGCAGTTTCTGTGTATAAGGCTGCGGGAGATGCTGTTCTTAACGAGTACGTGTTGCTTAATGTGTTTCCTCGAGACGTTGGCGACGCCCACATGTCAGGAGCTATACATATCTCAGATATGAGCGCGTGGCTTCTAAAGCCAAAAGAAATAGTGCATGATTTGAGAGTGTTTTTACAAAATGGGATAAGCCTTAGCCGTTTTCTGCAAGCTAAACCCAAGAATTTTGAGTCAGCTATTTCCATGACGCTAAATATGCTTCTTTCTTCTTCAAGAGAAAGCGAGGAACAAACATTACCATATTTCAATGTTTTCCTTGCCCCTTACATAAGAAATTCAGAGACACGCCAAATCAAAGAATTCCTACGTACATTCATTGTCACGGCCGCCCATCACGCAAATTTCTCTATAGGTTTAGAATGTAAAATTCCAGATTTTATTGGAGACCAGAATGCAGCAGGTCCTCTCGGAACCGCAGAAAATAAGTATAGCAGTTTTCATGAAGAAGCTTGGCAGCTTGCCTCGCTGGTTCTTGATGTAGTTGCTGAGGAAAGCACAAGCCAACCATTGCTTAATCCAAAAATCATAATGAATGTTCGTCCAGAATGTTTTGATGACAAAAAATCCGAGGAGCTTCTCTTAAAAGCACATCAGTTAGCTCTGGAAAAAAGCTCAGTATATTTTGCTTACATCCCCAAAAGAGATTGTGAGCAACGGGTTTTTTCTGGTTTAGGCGCGAAGTTTTCGACTGATTTTAGTGGCGACTGGGAGATTGACACGTTACGCACATGTTGTTTAGGAATGGCTTCTGTTAACTTGCCTAGGGTTGCCTATGAGAATGAGAGAGACAGTGCCAAATTTTTCGGTGCACTTAAAGATAGATTAGAAATGGTGGTTCGCGCGTTAGACATCAAGTTTGCCTCTATGAAGCAGAACAGTAAGGCTCTGCTTCCTTTTCTTTCGCAGAGCATTAATGGTGACGATTATTTCAGAGTTGAAAACTCGTTGTGCCTCGTAAATTTAGTTGGAGTAAAAGAGGCGGTTGAAGCCACTTTTGGAAAGAACATTGGTCAGAATGATAAAGCTTTGGAATTTGTTGATGAGATATTGCGAACCATTTCCTCTTTTTTGGATAAAACTGGAAGAAAACGCAATAGACGGTTGCTGCCTTCCTTGTTGTTTGACGGTAAAGCCGCAGAAAGGCTGGCGACACTGGATGCTGACAGGTACGGCTTTGGGCGCATCAAATTTTCTGGGAGCCGAAATCAACCATACTATTCCTCACTTTTCAAACTAGCAATCAAAGATGATAATACTCTATCAGAACTTTCTGATGTGGAGCAGAAGCTGCAAGGATTGAGTGCTGGCGGAAGCCTAGCAGTCATCGAGCTGGGAGAAGCAAAACTTGAGCCTTCTCAACTTCTAGCCATAACCCGACGCATATTTGAGCAACGTAAACTGGATTTCATTACATATAACCGCATATTCACCTATTGTGCCAATTGCAGAAAAAGCTGGTTAGGCTCCTTATCAAAGTGCCCTTCATGTAACACGATAGGAAAACTATCTGTTTTTAACCGTTATGCACTGCTCTAATCAAAAAAGGCTCGGCACTTACTTTATGGCGCCAAGAATCAAGCTTAAAAGTGCCATTCGAACAACAATTCCATTTCGCACTTGCCGAAAATAGCACGCGTAAGGAGTATTGTCAATTTCTGGAGAAATCTCGTCAACCCTCGGCAAGGGATGAAGGATCACCAAATCCTTTTTTGCTTCGCTTAGCATCTGCAAATCTATTCGGTAAGAGCCTTTTACTTTGGCGTACTCGGCGGGGTCTGGGAAACGTTCTTTTTGGATTCGCGTAACATATAAAACGTCAACTGCTGGAACAATTTTTTCAAGTGTTGTCTTTTCTGTGATCGGCACCTTTTCTTTTATGGTTTGAAGCACTTCGCGTCTCATTTTAAGAGATTCTGGAGAGACGAGATAAAGCTCAATATCATATAGCGAAAGAGCGTAAGCGAGAGAGTGAACAGTTCTTCCGTATCGCAGGTCTCCAACAAACGCTATTTTTAAGCCGTCAATCTTGCCCTTCTCTTTTAGTATTGTGTAAACATCAAGCAGTGCTTGGGTAGGGTGTTCTTCTGCTCCGCTGCCGCCGTTGATGATAGGCACGCTGGAAAACTCGGCGGCAAGCCTTGCTGCCCCTTCAAGCGGATGCCTCAGCGCTATGACGTCAGCGTAATTTTCTACTGTGCGTATGGTGTCTGCGAGGTTTTCGCCTTTCTTTACTGAGGCAATTTCGGCTTCTGCAAAGCCTATGGTGGAGCCGCCAAGTTTGTGCATGGCGGATTCAAAACTAAGCCGTGTGCGCGTGCTTGCTTCAAAGAACAGTGTTGCAAGAATTTTTCCTTTAAGCATATCAGAGCTTTTTTTGGCGATTGGTTCCATTTGCTTAGCGACTTTGAAGATGTAGTCTATTTCTTCTCGCGTGAAGTCTTTGACTGAGATAATATCTCGGTCTTTGAACCGCAAGTTTGCACCCAAACCAAATTTAAGTTACTACTAAATAACTTTTGTTAGCGTAGTTTAGAAGGGCTAGCGGCTGAAGAGAAGTTTTTTATGAACATTCAGAGTATAGTCTGCTGCAAAGAAGTGGTTGGTCATGAGCGAAACCGAGTTGCATGTCGCGAAGATTAAGGATGGAACAGTCATCGACCACATCGCGGCTGGCCACGCGCTAGACGTGATTAAGATTTTGGGGATAACAGGCCACGAGAAAAGCACTGTCACAATTGCCATTCACGTGCCGAGCAAACGGTTCAGATTTAAGGACATTGTGAAGATTGATGGGCGCGAGCTGAATCCGCAGGAAGTGCACAAAATTGCCCTTTTGGCGCCGCATGCAACGATTAATATTATTCGCAACTATAAGGTTGCAAGAAAGCAGGAGGTCAAACTGCCGAAAACTATAGATAACATCATCAAATGTGCCAATCCTGCTTGTGTTAGTAATAGCAATGAGCCTGTGAAAACCAAGTTTTATGTTGGCTGTGAGGAACCGTTATTGCTGAAGTGCCACTATTGCGGTTATATTATGGAGAAGAAAGACGTGCTTCAGCAGTTTTAATATTTTTGTTCGGAAAATTAGACAATCCTTATATCGCAAGACACGCGATTCTTCATTGTAAGAAACATTAGCAAAACGCCAGTTAAGCAGAAACCGGGAGCACGGCATGTTTCAAATAATAATAAGCATCACTGCACTCGTCTTATGGACAGCCTTTGTTGCTTACACCACATGGTTTTTCACTTCAGCTAAGCATGCTTTTCCAGTATCGAGTGAAGAAGCTAGGATTTTATGGAAAATTCATAGAAAGCATAACCATTGCAACTCAAAAAGATGGCGCAAAATAAAATTCAAAGGCAAGATCGTGGGGTTTGAGTGTGGCTGCGGTTACAAACACGTGCAAAAAAGACCCATAGTAATGGGCACACCAACTATGCAAGTAAGCCAAAAACCGTATAGCTACGGAGATGCAGACAAGTTCAAGCGTACCATTTTGGAAGAGAACAAAGAGAAAGATTACATCTCCTAAAAATACGGCTGCAATTAGCTTTCTCTTCTAAAATCGTTAAAGGGATACACATTTATTCCGTAATATTAGAAAAACTTTTGAAGCATTACTCTGCTTCTTGTTAATGTTATGGTGAACCTTGTGGAAACCATGAACATTGCCATTATAGGCGGCGGAATAGTTGGATTAACTGTAGCAGCAGAGCTTTCCAAAACATGTAAAGGCGTGTTCTTGTTTGAAAAGAACGAGAAGTTTGGCCAAGAAACCAGCAGCCACAACAGTGGCGTGATTCATTCAGGAATCCATTATCCGCCAGGTTCGCTAAAAGCAGTTTTGTGTGTAAAAGCAAATCCCATTGTTTACGATTTATGCGAGAAGCATGGCATTTCGTGTAAGAAATTGGGAAAACTTACAGTTGCAACCAGCGATGAGGAGGTTAAAGAGTTAGAGCACTTGATGCGTCAAGGACAGCAAAATGGCGTTCCAGACTTGAAAATGTTGAGCGGGGAACAGGTGAAGAAGCTTGAACCTAACGTGCATGTTAAACAAGCTCTTATTTCACCGTCAACAGGCATAGTGGAGCCAGACGAGCTGATGGGCTACTTTTATGCAAAAGCGCAAAAGAACGATGTAGTTTTTGCGTTCAAAACAGAGGTTAAAAGCCTAAACAAGACGAAAGACGGGTATGTTTTGGCTGGAACCAGCGTGAACGAGAAATTTGAGGCAAAAGCCAAGACCGTAATAAACTGTGCAGGACTACACTCGGACAAAATTGCCCAAATGGCGGGCTTAGATATTGACAAATTAAGCTATAGGCTTCATCTGTGCAAAGGCGACTATTTTAGGCTAAAAGGAGAGCCTCCGGTAAAAATGTTGGTTTACCCTCTTCCGAAAGGTGGCGGTTTAGGCATTCACTTAACTCCAGACATGACTGGAAGTATTAGGCTCGGACCAAACTCCTACTACGTTAATGAAGTTAACTACGAAGTTACTTCCAGCGAAAGTGAATTTCGCGAAGATGTTTCAAGGTTTCTTCCGCTTGTAAAAGAACGCGAAATAGTTGTAGACTCTGCAGGTGTCAGGCCGAAGCTTCAAGGACCAAATAACGGTTTTAGAGATTTCGTAATAAGGCACGAAGAAGACAGAGGTCTGCCAAACTTGATAAATTTAATTGGCATAGAATCACCAGGGCTAACTGCCGCTCCTGCGATAGCTGAACATGTTAGGGAAATATACGAAAATGAAATCCGTTAGGACCAGCTTAAAAGTTTAGAAAAGGAGAAGGAACATGATGAATGAAAACGAGATTAGGGTGTTTCCCAAAAATCTTCGTGCTTTCTGCGCTGAAGCGCTTGAAAGATTAGGTGTGCCTCAGGAAGATGCTGAAATTACTGCTGATGTTCTGGTAAAGGCAGATTTGCGTGGCATCGACTCTCACGGTGTAGCCCGAATGAGACGCTACGTGAGCGGAATCCAGCAAGGAATGATGCGGCCAAAAGCACAGCCACGGATAGTTTGCGAAACTCCATGTACCGCCACAATCGATGGAGACGCAGGGCTAGGACAACCTGTTTCCTATCGCGCGATGCGCCTTGCAATAGAAAAAGCACGCCAAAACTACATGGGCTTTGTAGCGGTTAGAAACAGCAACCATTATGGAATTGCCGGATACTACGCCATGATGGCTCTGAAGGAGGACATGATTGGCATCTGCACCACGAACACGGAAGTCCTTGTTGTGCCCACTTTTGCACGCAACGCCGTGCTCGGCACCAACCCTATTGCTATTGCTGTTCCCGCTGGAAAAGAGAAACCCTACGTGCTTGACATGTCCACCGCCACAGTAACAAGGGGAAAGCTCGAGGTCTACGCGCGCTTAGAGAAACGCATGCCGCTTAGCTGGGCTACCGACGAAAACGGTGTAGCCACAGACAACCCCGCACGAGTGTTAGAAAACATTATTAAGAGAAGCGGAGGCGGCTTGCTTCCTTTAGGCGGCGCGGAGGAAGAAACAGGCGGACATAAAGGCTACGGACTAGCGCTTGCCGTAGAAATTTTTAGCGCTGTGCTCTCGGGTGCTCTTTACGCAACAAAGGTATACCCAAAGGACGAGAAGGGTTCATCGTTACCTTCTGGGATAGGGCATTTCTTTGGAGCCATACGCATTGACGCTTTTAGACCAAAAGAAGAATTCAAAGCAGATATGGATGATTTGATACGTGTTTTGAAGAACGCGCCAAAGGCGCAAGGAGCTTCTCGCATTTTTATTCATGGCGAAAAGGAGTTTGAAGAGGAAGAACGGCTATCAAACATAGGTATCCCGTTGCCAAAGAAAGTGGTGGAAGACTTGAGGGCGATTGCAAAGGAACTTGGTGTTAAAGAACCTTTTTAGCTATGTGAAAGCACGCAAGTTTATGTTACTTTGCATGAAGTTTTTCTACATTATCAGATTTAGCAATCTTAATGCTATTCCGCCCAAGACTGTTGCGAAGATTATTTCAAATATTGTTATGAATAGTGCTCTTTTCCAGCCAAACTCTTTTGTAAGCGCCGCGATGGTAGCGATGCATGGTATGTAGAACATTGTTACTAGGGTGAACACAACCATTTGGGTGGGCGTTAGAACCAGTGCGAAGTTTGTTGTTCCCAGAAGCGTAGCCAGCATGATTAGAGTGAACTCTTTTCTCAACACTCCAAAAATCAACGCTATTCCGGTAATGGAAGGCAACCCTAACCATACGACTGTTATAGGGCTCAACGTGTTTGCAATAGGTTCCAGCAAACCTAAAACTTCAGCAAGTTTTACTAAAAAGCTTCCGGCAATAATTAAAGGAAAGGCGATTTTTATGAATTCAACCAGCCTAAACCAGGTTTGTTTCAAAACAGTTTTTAAGTGAGGCCACTTGTAGTCGTGCATTTCCATAATTAAGCCCGTGGGCTCTCCAGGTAAAACCTTGAATGCTATCCTTCCAAGCGCAAAAATTACAAGCAAATTGATAACATACAATGCCAGTGCCCAATGAACACCTAAAAACTTGCCTACCAAACCAAGAATTATAACGGTGCGAGCAGCGCATGGCACTAGCGTGGTGACAAAGGCGGCAAGCAACTTCTCTCTTTGCGTCTCCATAATTCTGCATCCTAAACACGCGGGAACGTTACATCCGTAACCAAGCATGAGCGGAATAAACGCTTTTCCATGTAGCCCGATTTTGTGCATTATGTTATCCATTAGAAAGGCGATGCGGCTAAGATACCCCGAGTTTTCCAGCAGGTATAGTATTATGTAAAAGGGGAGTATGTAAGGTAAGGCTATAGTAGTTCCAGCTATGATTCCCTCAACAATTCCGCCCCAAACAAGTTTACCTACAACTTCTGTACCGAACAAGTTTGCAAATAAGGGTTCCAAACCATAAAAGAGATCACTCATTATTCTTGAGACGTAATCTCCAAAGACAAAAATGGAATAGAACGTTAGAAGTAACGTGAAAATCATTATCGGGTAGCCAGCAATTTTATGAGTTGTGATGCTGTGAAGCCTCTCTTCAAATTTTGGCTTCGCAGGCGAAACAAGTTTCTGCGTTTCCCGAGCAATACAGCCCGCGATTTCATAACGTTCCGAGGTTATCACTGTGGAACAAGTATGACCGTGAAGATTCTCAATTTCTTCCGCAAACTTTTTGGCAACAGAAACCACCCGTGGATCTACCCTTTTGACTTCTCTTTCTATCTCTTCGTCGCCTTCCAAAAGCTTGATTGCTACATACCTTGATGGGTACAAAAGCTGAATATTTTCCATCATTTTAGCAAGTTTGGTTATTCTATTTTCAATTTCTTTTCCATACTTTACTTGTGCATGTTTTTCAACAGCTCCTTTTTCCGCTGTTTCTATTGTTTTCTCCAAAAGTTGAGAGAGCCCAACTCCCTTCACGGCAACAGTTGGCACAACAGGGACACCCAAAAGTTTCTCCAATTTTTTTACGTCAATCTCTATCCCCTTCTTTTGCGCAACATCCATCTGGTTCAACGCCACAATCATAGGGGTTTGCAACTCTAAAAG
>JAWAPV010000027.1:0-11186 GCA_038894255.1 Bathyarchaeia archaeon | reverse complement strand
CCTTTGCCAAAGCGGAACATTTGAAGCGCAATGCGCGGCAGGCCGAGGACCCCAAACGCGTCTTCCAGGCGATGCGGCCGGTGTTCAACGACTTGGTGACGGAGGTGCAGCGGTCGCTCAACTATTTCCAGAACATTGACCGCAAAGCACGGTTGGAAGGCGTGGTATTGTTAGGTAACGCCGTAAAATTGCCGGGCCTTCAACCTTACTTGGCGAAAAACCTCGGGTACGACCTAGTCCATTTTGATACATTCCGCAAGTTGGACGAGTCGGCTGTGGCGAGCTCGCCGGCCTTTAAGGAAAACCAACTGGCTTTTGGCGTCTGTTATGGCTTGTGCTTACAAGGCCTGGACGTTGCCAAGCTGCGGACCAATTTAATACCGCGCGAGTTACTGACGGAGCGGATGATCCGGGCGAAAAAGCCGTGGGCCGTTGCCTCGGCCGCCACCTTGCTGTTGGCTTGTACGTTGAACTTCTTCTTCAACTACAGTGTTTGGTATCGCGTGCATCCCCAGTACTCAACGGCAGGCGTCACATGGGCCGAGGCCGAGCGCGAAGCCGACAACGTCAAGCAGATCAGCAATACGTTTTTGAACGCTGACCGCGAACAGTTGGCCAAGAAACAATTGCTAGAGCGATTGGGCGATGAGGTTGTCGGTAATGCGGACCGCCGCATTCTTTGGCTGGAGCTGATTACCGCCTTCAACCAGGGTCTGCCTCGTACACCTGGAGTCGAGCCCGGGAGTGTGCCCGATCCGAAGGTCCTTCCGTACAGCAAACGTCAGGAGTTACATATTCAAGGATTAGAGACGGTGTATGTGGAGGATCTGTCGAAGTGGTTCAACGACGCCATGCGTAAGCGGTACGAGGAAGGCATGCGGGTAGTGCGCGGTGCCCCATCGGCGAAGTCGGATGCGGCACAAACTTCCCCGCAAGGTTCCACCTCAACTGGAAACGCTTTCAGCACAGCGGCTGGTGCGACGTCCATGACGGCAGGTCCGACCGGCGAGGGCTGGGTTATTGATTTTTCTGGCTATCACTTCTTCAATGAAGACCCCAAGACGGGCGGTCCGGCGCATCTTTACAACACGATTATTCGCTTTCTTGAAGATGGCCAGGTTACGCTACCCAATCCGAGAGCCGGCGGCCAGCCTGTGACGTTCCACGTCAAGGAATTGGGGATCGGTTATCCAGTTTTGGTTGCTGAATCACAGATTCGCAAGGACTATCGCATTCCCAATCCGAATTATTCCGGCCCGGCCATAGCCAGCGGGGGAACGGGAGCGGGCGGTGCGGGGTTTGAGCCGGGAGCAGTCGGTTCGGGAGGGTTTCCCATGCCGCCGGGATTCGAGGATGGTGGGGCCGGCGCCGCGATTCCCCCCATGTTGCCCGGGCCTTGATGTTACGCGTGCAATACCAGCGGAGGTTTCTATTATTGCCCCTTTTGTTATTACTCCTCTTCTGTTGTAGTCTACGTTTGCAGGGTTTCTAACAACTCGCACTATCTCGGCTTTTTCTGTTTTTCCAGTTTTCGTGTTTGTAACGCAAGCGTATTTGTCGCTGAGAATTTTGTTTTTAAGGGTTCCTCCTCTACCGCGGGCCTTTTTCAGCTTTCGTTCGCCCATCAAAGTTTCAGCTGGAAATGAGCCTTTTTCGAATTTTCTTTTCTTTCGGTATGGCCGAACCTTGCCGCCTGAGGGTTTTTTCTTGTATAATGTGCCGTGCCAGACTGACACTTTTACTGGCTCCTGCTTGATTGAGCGGTCATTATCATCCTATTGTTTGCATATAAACCTATCCGTCTTTTACGGCGAGGCTTCTTCTTTTTCAGGGGTTTCTTCGAAAATGTGTTTTAGTTCTCTCTTCATTGTTGCCGTGTCGTGGCTAAGGGCAAAGTAATCCGCAAAGTATTCTGTTGTTTTAAGCATTGATGAACGCCCGCTTCTTTCGCTTACAACCAGCCCCATTTCTTTCAGCAGTTTAATGTGCCCGTAAGCGTGGTGGCCGCGGACTTCGATTACTCTTTTCTGGGAAACTGGTTGTCGGTAGGCGATGTATGAAAGGGTTTTTAGAGGGCCTATCGAAAGTAGAGGTCGGTTGACAAGTTTTTTAACAAGTGGCGTGTAGTCTGGTTTCAGTTGTAGAACGTATCTTTCGTCTTTTAACTCAAGTATTTCGAGGGCCGTGTTTCTGTTTGCGTATTCCTGTGCAAGCCTTTTAGCAAGCTTTAAGGTTTTGTTCTTAGAGCGAGTCTTCAGCACAGAGCAAAGCTCGTTTAAGTCTAATGGGCGCCCCGCAACGTAAAGTGCTGCCTCGAGGAGAGCTAGCTCTTGCGGTGTCTTGTCTTTTTGCTTTTCTTGGGCGTTTACATCAGGCATCTGCTTTCTTGTTTTCTGCAAGTTGCAAGTCTCCAACTGCTATGTAAATTTCTCCTGTTTCCTCGTTTTGCCAAAGGCTTATTCTGTTTGCTTGCGCCAAAAAAAGAAGCAGAATAAAGTTTCGTATGGCTTCCAACCGTGCCAAGCCTTTCACGAGGCTTGAGAAGTTGATTATTCCTTGGCCTTTAACTCTTTCTAGGAGAGATTCATAGAGCTTCTCCATTTGCAGTTCTATTTTCATGAGGTAAAGGTCCAGCTGCGGCAGAATGTCGGATGGCGTTGGAAGTATGGGTGTTTCTGCAATTTTTGCAGGGCGCAGGAGCTTTTCGCTTTGGAGCACCTCATCGAGAACTTGAAGCAAGTGGCTAATTGTGGTCGATGTTAACTCATACCGCAAAGGCAGGAACAGAGGCGGCGGCAGAAAATCTTGCGGAGGCTTCGGTGGCGGCGGGGGCTCCTCAAGTTTCATCAGCAACTTGGACTTCATCAGGTATATCAGCGCTGAGGAGTCTAAAGCAACTCCTGACGCCCTAAAGTCCACTTCGCCGGATTTTTCCATTTCTTGGAGAAAAGAAGAGAGCAGGTACGCTATGCTTATGCTCCATGGCGGGAACTTTTCAAGTTTGTGAAACTCGAAAAGAATATTCCATGGCGGGTGAAGGTAGAAAGGCTTTTTCAAGGTTGGTGTGCTCATTGGTTGGGCACCTCGAGAAAGTTGGCTGCTATAACATTTGAAACTCCGTTTCGGCCGTAAACACCGTAAACTTTCTGGGCTTTGTTTACCATTTCAGGTTTAAGCGTAATAGCTATAAACTGGGTTTTTTCTGATTCTTCAAGCAGAAGCTCTGCTAGTTTTGACACGTGAAAAGCGTCAAGGTGTGCATCTATCTCGTCCAGCACGTAGAAGGAGGCAGGAGTGAAATCCTTTAAGGCGAACAGGAAAGCAACAGCCGCAACAGAACGTTCGCCTCCGCTAGCCGCGCTTACCACTATGGAGGATTTGTTGGGAAACTGGACAATCATGTCTATGCCTCCAACAAAGGGTTCATCGACGTTTTCGAGTTTCAGCTCGGCTATTCCGCCGCCCGTAAGTTTTGAGAAGTATTTTCGTAGGTTAGTGTTTATTTTCTGGAATGCTTCCATGAAGACTTTGCGTTTTTTCTGTTCTATCTCATCCATGAACTGCACGATGGCTTGTTTTTCTCTTTCAAGTTCGTTCATGCGCAGTGACAGTTCTTTATAGCGGGAAACTTGTTCCGCGTAATGCGAGAGAGCTAGCTGGTTTACGGCGCCTATTCTTTCAAGTTCGAACTGCATCATCTTTATTGATGTTGTGGCGTCTTCAACCTCTTTCTGGGTGACCACCAACGGGTTTTCCAAGCCAAACTGTCTAAGTTGGCTTCGGTATTGTTCGAGTTGGAGCAGAGAGGTTTGGATTGAAAGTTGGAGTTGGTTAAGCAGACGCTCAGCTTGCTCGTATTCTGGGTCAATTTTGCGCAGTTCCTTGTCTATGTCATCAATTTGGGCAGTGAACTTTTTCGATTCCTCTCTTGCCGAGAAAACAGTTTTTGAAAGCTCGACCCTGCTTTTCTCCAGCTCTGCCAACTCAAGTTTTAGTGCTTCTCTTTCCTGCATTGCTTGTTCGACGTCTTTTTCTGCTTTTCTGATTTGTTGGTCAACTTTTCCGAGTTGAATCTTGGCGTTTTGGTAGCCCACTCTTAAAACGTTGTCAAACTGCGACTGAAGCGTGGAAATTTCCGTGTGGATTGTCCCAAGTTTCTGCCTAAGCGAGATTATTTCTTCAGCTATTTTTTCTCGAAGCACCTCCATTTCTTGTATGTGGCCGGGGTCTGTTTTCTTTCTTAAAATTGCAAGTTCCTTTTGCATTGCTCGGATTTCTTTCTGGATGGAACTTCTTTCGGCTCTGCGAACCCACATCTGCGATTTTTCGGCTTCAATTTGCTTGTTCAGTTTTGATGTTTGCCGTTCGATTCGCTTTATGTTTAGTTTGTTTCTTTTAACGTTTCTTTTTACACGGTTTATTTCTCTTTCAAGCGTAGTAATGGCGTCTGAAAGCCGTGCTATCTCAACTCGGGTTTTGTCTATTTCCTCTTCGTAGGCTGTTATGTCAGAGCTTCTTCTAGAAAGATGCTGCTGTAAGGCAGTAACCGCTTCATCCAAGCTTTTGATAGCGTTATCGCTTGGAATTATGGTAGAAAAATCTATAGGAGCACGATAGTAGCCGCTTTCGAACGCGCCGCCCGCCTCATAGAGGTCTCCGTTTACTGTTACCGCTCTATAGCCTTCGCTTGACAAGCTAAAGGCGGTTTTGTCGTCAGAAACAACTACGGTGTCGCCGAAGACATACTGAACTGCGGGTTCATAGGTTGTGTTGTATCTAAGGAAAAGGGGCGCTAAACCGTTTACGCCTTCTTTTTGAGGCAGTTTCGGAGTTTTAGGTGCGGCTCTTCCTTCAAGAGGAATTATTTTAACTCTTCCAAGTTTCATTCGCCTAAGAGTTTCGGCGCACGTGAATGCTGCGTCAAAGTCTTTAACGACTATCGCGTCAAGCCAGCCTGCTGCTGAAGCCTCAATAGCTCTTTGATAGTTCTTGTCAATTTTTATCAGATTGCGGAGTCTGCCGTGAACGCCTGCAATTACGCCTAAATCGCCTAGCTCTTCTATGCTGCGCAGGGCTTTTTCTTCAGAAGCTACAGTTTCAGCAAGCTCTTTTTGGGTAACAAACTCCACAACTGCTTCGCGTGCTGATTCAGCGATTTTTCCTGCTTCGGCAATTTCTCTTTCGACAGCTTCTCTTTGGGCAATTTTCTTCTCAAGCGTCCTTTCAAGGTTTTTAAGCTGAGCCCTCTGCTCCTTTTGCACCTTTTCAAGCTCGGCAAGAGATTTCTCCAGTTCTGCTAACGTCGCTGAAAATCTTTCTTTGCGATCGGTGAGGTCTTTTATCCTTTTTGAGAAAGCGCTTATGGCGATTTGACTTTTTGAATAGGCGGACCTCAGGAACGCCAATCTTTTGTAGCGACTGTCAAGCCCAAGTTCGAGCTCGCGGATTTTCTTGCTGTTTTCGCCAATTCCGTCCCAAAGTTTAGCGGTTTCTGACGCCAAAGCATCATGTTCAGCTTGTCTCGTGTTTATCTTGGCGGTTATTGCTTCTTGCTCGCTTCTCTGTTTTCTAATTTTCAAACGGTTTTGGCGAATTTCCTGCCGTATGCTTTCATACTGCTGTTTGCTGTTTTCTTTAACCTGCTTGAGCCCTTCGAGGCTTGTCTTGCTGGAGGTTATTTTGGTTGTGAGCTCGGTGAGTTTTGATTTGATTTCGCCTATGCGAATCTGAACTTTTAGAACTTGAGAGCCGCCTTCTTCGACTATTTCTGAGCTTAGCTTGCGCCATTCGCCTTCAATGTTCCTTCTCTTCAATCGGTAATCGTCGCGAAGCTGGCGCAGTTTGTCAACTCTAGCCTTTATTTTGTCTGCTTGCGCGGTGGTCTCTCCAATTTTTCGCTGGATTTGGGCAATCTCGTGAGAGATTTTGACTGTTTCCAGCTTTTTTATTTCGTCTTGGATGAAGTTGGCTCTCAAGAGCTCGTTTCGTTCTCTTTCCAAACTGTCTAGGCGCTTCTGCACTTCGTCAATTCTGCCCATCGCGGTGCGTATTGATATGTCAGCAACGCGAAGTTTTTCCTCTGCTTCAGCCTTTTCAGCATCATACTGCCCTATTCCGACAAGGTCTTCGATGATTTTCCTGCGCTCAATAGGCGCGATGTCTGTCAGTCGGGTGATTGTGCCTTGTAAGATTATGTTCTGGCTGGTGCTGCTGATTCCTGCCATGGAGAGGATTTCCAAAATGTGTGCCCTAGAAATTCTTCTCCCGTTCAGACGGTACACGCTTTGGCCATTGCGGTAAACTTCACGCGAAACTGTTACTGTGGCAGTGTCTACGGGCATGCGGCCATCTGTGTTATCAAACTGTATGATCACCTTAGCCATCTTTGCCCTTTCTAACCCTGCCTTTTCAGAGCCTTGAAATATCAGTTTGGCGGCGGTTTCTGCCCGCAATCTTCTTGTGCTAAGCTCGCCAAGCGCAAAAAGAAGAGCATCAATTATGTTGGTTTTTCCGCTTCCGTTCGGGCCTGTTATGGCCGTGAAGCCCTTATCTAGAGTTACTTTAACGGTTTCTGGGCCGAACGATTTGAAGCCTTTAAGTTCTATTTTTTTAACGTAGGGCATTTATTTTAGGCCCTCACCCTTCCCTTTAAAGCGAATCAGCCTTTTCCAGAGTATTGTCCAACGAATTCGTATAAAAATCATTGCATCTCCAAATTTTTAATGGTTATGCACTTTTCCAACGCTATTTTCGAGTTTTCAACCCGTACTCGGTAGTCATCTTCTTGACAAACGCCTTCACGTCCTCATCTTTGCCGTAAACAACAAGCGAGCCGCCCTCTTGGATTTGACAGGAAAGCCCTGTTGCGCTCGCCAAAGCTTTCAGTTTTTCAATCGACATTTCGGTGGAAGGCGTTATACGAACCCACTTCTCTTCACGAGGAACCCCAGAAACAAACGGTTTTTCTCCAGTTTCAGCTTCTATCATTCTGCTTGCCTCGTTCAAACGTTTCAGCCACTCGTCCACGTATTCCTTGCCAAAAGACCTCTCGCCTTCACTAACCAAGTACGCCTCCACGTTTGCCAAGTACCCCTCAATCTGCGGGTAAGTCTCAGCGTGGCTTGCGCCTGCCTCGGCGACGCGAATCAAAGTTCTTGCAGACTTCAAATCAACCATCACTTCAGAAGGAACACTCTTACCTTTCTTCCGAAAATCAGCAACCATTTTTTCCAGAACCTTCCAAGATTCAAGATGCCCCATTAGCGACCACCTCACCTAAACTCTCTAAAAGATGCTTTCATATAAAGAATTACAACAGCCACAACTCTCTTCTAAATATCTCTACCTATTTATAAGGGGGCTAAAATTTTCCGCACGCAACAGCCCTTTTCTAAGCGGCCCAAAAAGCAACTCTCTTCCTCATCATGTCCACATACTCCTTAAGCGCTTCTTGCTCGCTTGCCGTTAACCTGTCAAAAAACAGTGTAAGCATAGCCTTCGCATGAGCCTCAGGAACCTTCACAAACAAAATGTCTTTTTCGAAAACGTGTCGTCCAACCATAGGTTTGTCCATGGAAACGGCAACCTGCATGCCTTGTTTGGCTTCTGAAATCGCCTTGCCCTTGTCTTGAATCTGTTGAATCTCGCCTAGCTCTTCTCCATCTTCGCTTCTGATCATTACTACTTTTGGCACTAGTTTTCCAGCTAAAACTTCTATACCGAAAATTGCTGGTTTAGCTCTTCGAAACACGTAGCCTTCCAGCACTTTAATTTTGGCGGGTTTAACGAGGCTTTCAAAGCTTTGAACTGCTTGTGCCTCTCGCTTGCTTCTGAACCACGCCAGATAATTGTCAATCACGTTGTAAATGATGTTTTCGCGGAAAATCTGTACCCCTTTTGCGTTGGCTTCTTCTTCCGCGTCAGGCAGCACTCTGACGCCAAAACATAGAACCGCGCCATAAAGAGGGTTATGCTCCTTGACGACAGAAGCCTCGACCACATCGCGTTTTGACACATCACCCACGTCCGCCAGTCTAATTGGAATCTCGTTCTGCTTCAAAATCTCTGCCATGGCTTCTAAAGACCCAAGTGTATCCGTCTTCAAAACTATGCCGTCAACGTCCGTTGCAATCCTAATTCGCCCGACTTCCTCACTAATCATCTGAACATACCGCTCAGCGCTTTCACCAGAAGGAACAGCATAAAGCGGAGCGCCAGCCAGCGCCCCAGTCAGATTAGGAGCAACGATTTTGACTCCTGCAGCAGCAGAAACCGCGTTCACCGAAGAAAACTTGTCTCTTGGGTCGCGGATCTCGTCCAAAGGCTTGGGCACCAGAATCGCACGAACCCGCGTAATAATAGGCTTATCCTTACCCCCAACCACAATCTCCGCGTCCTTCTCCAGTACGCCGTCAAAAACAATCGTGTTCAAGGTTAAACCTAGACCTGGCTCTTCTTTAACCTCCAAAACCGTGCCTTTTGCAGGTCCTTCAGTCGTCTGTAAACGCTTCTTCAGATACTGCTGCGTCAAGCCAACAAGCACCATAAGCAGCTCAGTAATGCCCTCTCCAGTTTTTGCACTGGTCGGCACAACTGCAACCGTCTTCGTGAAATCCCTAATATTATCAAATCTTTCCGCCTTAAAACCCAAACGCGAAAATGTCCCCAAAATATCGTAAATTCTATTATCCAAATCCTGCCTGACATAGGGATCTTGAAGCTTATATGTCTTGAGAAAAGGAGTGTCCGAATAAGACTTCCACCCTGGAATGCGGTCTATTTTGTTTGCAGCAACTAAAAAGGGGGTTTTGCGCGCCTTCAAAATGTTGATGCTTTCATGCGTTTGCGCTTCAAACCCTCTAAGAACGTCAATAACGACAACGGCGATGTCGGCAACGCTTCCTCCACGTTTGCGAAGATTAGCGAATACTTCGTGGCCAGGCGTATCTATAACGAGCAAACCGGGGATCTCTATCTCTCCTTTCACCATGGAAAGCGAAGACCCAATAAGCTGCTTAAGCGTGTCCACTGGAAAGAAGCTTGCGCCAATATGCTGTGTGATTCCTCCGCTCTCCCGCGCTTGGACACTTGTTTTACGGATTTTGTCTAAAAGCAGAGTCTTACCTGTATCCACGTGTCCAAGAACACATACTATAGGTTGGCGTATAGGCAACTTTAACATTCTCCAAGCATCAGATTTTCGGGGTACCTCTTTTCTCAGTAGCATTCTTAAATAATAAACTAATCGCCAAAATAGAAATTTGTTCAGAACGCTTTTAAGACACAAAAAGTAAAACAGTTTTGGTGAAAACTTGTCTTACTGCACAAAATGCGGAGCTAAACTCAAACAAGAAGACAAATTCTGCTATTCCTGCGGCGCGCCAACCACCAAAATTACAAGAGAAGAGTTCTCAGTAACCGCAGAAAACCTTATCGAAAAAGTCAAAGAGCTACTTCATGAAGGCAACGTAACAAGAATAATCATCAAAGATGAAAAAGGGAAAGTTTTGCTCGAGATTCCTGTGACTATAGGCGTCATCGGAGCAGTAATTGCTCCGTGGCTTGCAGCTCTAGGGGTAATTGCCGCGTTGGCCACGAACTGCAAAATTGTCGTTGAAAGAAGAGAATAAAGCAGCGTCAAACACTGAGAACTGTCCCGTTATCCTATAGTTTTTAGCAAATCCGAGCGAGCAATTATTCCAACGATCTTGCTGCCCTTTGCTACAAATACTCCTGCGTTTTTTTCCAAAAGCGGTCGAACCGCATCGACGTTTGCATCTTCTTGAACGATTGGCAAAGGTTTATCCATGACGTTTCGAACTTTCTCTTGCGCCAAGTTAACACGCAAATTTCGGATAATGTTTTCCTCAGTTACCGTGCCAATAACTTTTTTCCCGTCAAAAACGGGCATTTGCGAAATGGCATGCCGAAGCAAAACCTCGCTGACCTTAAGCACAGTGTCATTTGGCTTTGCAAAAAAAACGCCCCGTGTCATTATATCTCTGCACTTTTTCTGTCTGCCTTCAGTCAAAACAGTCATTATTTTGTTCACAGTAGAAAGCCGTGGGTCAACCTTTCCCTGCTCTATCTTTGCAATGTGCGCTTGCGACACACTAGCAAGTTCTGCCAGCCTTCTCTGAGTTAATCCCGCGTCCATTCGCAACTTTTTAATTGTGCCGCCTGTTACTGCCAAACTTCAATAACCACCAGTTATTTCTTCTTATAAATATATACAGCAAGATATATATTTAATGAAAACTCTAACCTTAAAACTTCACTTTACAAAAAGGTAGAAAACATGCGAAACATAATCGTGGAGGATTTAAGGCAAACACCACTTGAAAAACAAAGAATAGAAATAGTTGAACGCAAAGGCCTTGGACACCCAGATTACATATGCGACGCGGTGATGGAGCAGATCTCAATCAGCCTAAGCAAGGAATACTTGAAAAAGGCAGGAGCGATATTGCATCACAACGTGGACAAGTCGCTTCTTGCGGCTGGAGAAGTCGAAGTCTCTTTCGGCGGAGGCAAAGTAAAGCAGCCTATGCTTTTCATTTTCGGCGACAGAGCCACATCAGAGTTTGACGGACAAAAAATAGACGTAGACCAAATCGCCATAGAAACCGCAAAAAACTGGTTTAAGAAGAACATGCGTTTCATAAACCCCGAAGAACATGTAAAATACCAAAGCGAACTTAAACCCGGCTCGTCTGGGCTAACAGACATTTTCAAACGTAAAGGACATGTTTTAGGAGCTAACGACACTTCAGCCGCTGTTGGCTACGCACCCATGACAAGAACTGAAAAGATAGTTCTTCAAACAGAAAAATACCTAAACTCGAAAGAATTCAAAAAAAGGTTCCCTGAAACAGGCGAAGATATTAAAGTTATGGGCTTTAGAAACAACAATGACTTACGCTTGACAGTAGCTATGGCGTTCGTCGACCGCTACATTAATGACGAGAAAGACTATTTCGAAAAGAAGGCCAAGATTCTTGAAGAAATCCACAAATTTGCCGCAGTTAACACAGACTTTGAAAGCGTGGATGTGCAACTGAACACTTTAGACTCGCCAAAAAGAGGCTTAGGTGGGCTCTACTTGACTGTGCTTGGAACCAGCGCTGACAGCGGCGATTCCGGGCAGGTTGGCAGAGGAAACCGCGTGAACGGTTTAATATCCTTAA
>JAWAPV010000026.1:0-11332 GCA_038894255.1 Bathyarchaeia archaeon | reverse complement strand
GGGGGCGACAGCAGGATGAAAGCCAGATTAAAGGTCTTGCCAGACGAGCTGAGAGGAGGTGCATGGCCGTCGCCAGTTCGTGCCGTGAGGTGTCCTGTTAAGTCAGGCAACGATCGAGACCCGCGCTCCCCGTTGCTATTAGCCATGCGCTAAGCACACTGGGAGGACCGCCGCTGATAAAGCGGAGGAAGGAGCGGGCCACGGCAGGTCAGTATGCCCCGAATCTCCCGGGCCACACGCGAGCTGCAATGGCAGGCACAATGGGCTCCGACCTCGAAAGGGGAAGGCAATCCCGAAAACCTGCCGTAGTTGGGATCGAGGGTTGAAACCCACCCTCGTGAACATGGAATCCCTAGTAATCGCGTGTCACTATCGCGCGGTGAATACGTCCCTGCTCCTTGCACACACCGCCCGTCGTTCCACCCGAGCGACTTTTGGGTGAGGCGTGGTCTTTGTTGGCTGCGTCGAATCCAAGTTTCGTGAGGGGGGAAAAGTCGTAACAAGGTGGCCGTAGGGGAACCTGCGGCCGGATCACCTCCTAAGAAACGATTCGTAAGAGTCGATTGTAGGAGTTTGGTGTGGTGCAACGCTTGGCGTTGCGTCAAAGCCCACTTAAATTTTGATTAGATTTTAGATTTGTAGAAGAGGGTGGCTATTCCGATTAGTGATAGTGCTGCGCCTAGAAGTTGTGGAGGTTCAAGGGTTTCTCCTAAAATTGTTGCTGAGAACAGTGCGGCTGAGAGTGGCTCTATTACGGAGAGTATGCTTCCTTTTGATGGATTGACATATTTTAGCGCGTATGAAAAAATTAGGTAGGCGGTTAAAGAGGGAATTAGAGCTATTATGAGTATCAAAGCCCAGAGTTGGGAGGAGTACGTCGCAAGTTCGGAGAATGAGAAAAACAGTGCAGGGCTTAGGGTTATTGCGCCTATCCCGTCGCCATACGCGAGCAGGGTCCAGTTTGTATAGCTGTCCCGTAGTTTCTTGGTTGTCATAAAGTAAACTGCAAACAATAGACTGGATAGAAAGCCCGAGGCTATCCCCCACACGTTTATGCTTAGCCATGAGAGCTCGTATGCCTTCATGACTAGGACGGTGCCGAAAAAGGCCGTGCCCACGGAAAATGCTGTAATAAAAGTTGCTTTTTTCTTGAGATACGCTGTTGCGTAAATTGTGATGAAAATTGGATAAGTGTAGAACAATATAGCCGCGATTGTTGCGGTTGTTAATTCAACTGCGTAGAAGTAGGCTATTCGCTGGAAAGCCACTGCAAAAACACCTAGAATTAATAGGGAAGTCACGTCTTTTTTATTTACTTCTAGAAGTTTTTTTCTGAACAAGAATAGCGGAATAAGAACTATCACGGAAGTTATTGAGATTCTTAATGCTGTTAAAGTGACCGGCGTGATTCCATGTTCAAAAGCCATTTTTCCCAAAATTCCCATGGTTCCCCACAAAACTGATGCGGCAACCACCAAAAGATAACCAACACTGCTATTCTTCATGGGTTCAAAATGCAAATTTCAGAATAAAAAACTGCTGGTGCCACGCTTTTTCGATGCGTTTATGTTTGACGCCTAAAAATAGGTAACTACAACAAAATGGTGAAAAACATGAGCCGAGAACACGAACGCATAACAATGCTTCACGGTGCAGGAGGCACGGTTATGCACGATTTAGTCAGAAACCGCATTCTAAAACACTTTAACGAAAACATAAAAGCCGAAGTCCCGCTTGAGGCTATGGACGACGCCGCGGTAATTGGCGATATAGCCTTGAAGAGCGATTCGCACGTTGTTAAGCCGATCTTTTTTCCAGGCGGAGACATCGGACGGCTAGCGGTTTCTGGCACGGTGAACGACCTTTCAGCCGTAGGCGCCAAGCCCTACGCTCTCACATGTGGCTTTATTTTAGAAGAGGGATTACTTATTGAGGATTTTGAGAAGATTTTGGCAAGCATGCAGCACACATGCAAGGAAGCCGAGGTAAGCATTGTCACAGGAGACACAAAGGTGGTTGAAAAAGGGATGTTAGGCGGCTGCGTGATAAACACGTCTGGAATTGGCATGAGAACAGCTGCCTTAGAAAAGAACCTTAAAATAGTGAAGAAGTTCAGACGCGGCTTTAAACAGCGTTGGCTACTGGATTCAAACCTCGCTTGTGGAGATAAAATAGTTCTTACAGGCACGATAGGCGACCACGGTTTAGCCGTGCTCTCAGCTCAGGAAGGCCTCAGCTTCGGCGCAAAAATACAGTCAGACGTTAAGCCCTTAGCGCGCCTTGTGCAGAAACTTCTAGACGAAGTGGGCGGCGTGGTAGCGATGAAAGATCCGACAAGAGGCGGGGTGGCAGACGCGTTAAACGAGTTTAGTGAAAAATCAAATGTGGGCATCCTTCTTCACGAAGATAGAATCCCGATTAGAGAAGATGTGCAGTCAGCATGCGAAATGCTTGGTCTTGACCCGCTTGAGATTGGCAACGAAGGAAAAATGGTCATATGTGTTGTAAAAGAAAAGGCTGAGGAAATGCTTGCGTATTTGAGGGCAACTAAGGAAGGAAAAGACGCGGCAGTTATTGGCGAAGCAACAAACGAGTTCACAGGTGTGGCTATGCAAACAGTTGTCGGCGGAAAGAGAACAATCGCTCGACCAGTTGGAGATCCTGTTCCAAGAATATGTTAGGTTCTAACTTTTCGAAAAATTCTTCTTGCAATCCCTATCAGAACAAGCAAAGGCCAGATGAAGAACTGCCAGATTACCATGGCAATTATTGGGATGCTAAGAAGCCAGTAGAAGAGCGTTAGCGTAGTGCCTTCAAGAGATCTAATTGCAAAAAACAAAATTACGGAAAAAAATATCCCGACAAATAATCTTTTCGCATCCAGCCAATAATCCTTACTGTCCAAAACAGCCTCATTAGGTTGCAACTTGTCTATCAGCGGAATCTTAAATTTGAACATTGCCAGCGAGAAAACATAAATCAGCATAGGCGCCAAAGCCGTGCCAAATAAAAGACCTGTAAAGAGCCTTAAGTCGTTTGTGCTTGCCCAGAACCCCAAAGCTTGTCCGAAAGAATCTACAAACAAAGGCAGCATCATAATTGATGACATGTAAAGGTTTGGTGGGCCAGAAGAGCCCTTTTTGCGTAAAAACAAAACTAACAAATAGCCCAAAAAAAGTCCAATGTAAGCTCCTGTGTCTCTAGCGCATACCGGGAGAAAGTGTCCTCCAACCCACAGTGTCCTTTCAGGTCTTTGGTGGCAAACTAGGCTTCCGATAAAATTGAATAGCCGTATTAGCTCTTCACTTGCAACAAACATGATGATCATTTTGAAAGAAAAAAGGAAGATTGAAGGTTATGGCGGTGGCGGCGGGGCTGCTTGGCCTGGCGATTTCTCTTTTCTGACGACCAAGTATATTATTAAGCCTATAATGCCGGCTATGAGAACTATGATTAACCATAGAACGCCACTCATTCCTCTTGATTCTGCGTCTCTATAGACCCAGATGCACAGCAATATAGCAATGACGAACCAGATCACTGGTATCAAGCAAAAGATGCCAGAGAGAATGCCTAGGCCGATCCATTCTTCCTGAGCTATGAGCAACGGAAGCAAGTATTCAATCAACATGTTTCATTCCTCTTTTGCCTTATTGAGAGCATTTTACTTATAAAGCTTATCAAGTAGGCTATGCTGCCTTGAGGAACAATTGTTTTGGGATGTTAAAGGTGGTTAGATGAATGATTTTGGTTGTTGCTGAAGGTACTTGTAGAGTTCTTTCATGTAGTTTGCAATGCTGTCCACGCGTTTTGTCAGTTCCTCAAGTTTTATCTCAAGCTTCATTATTCTTTCACGGAGCTCGACAATTTCCATGTCAACTTCTGGCATATTTACACCTTACACACCATTAGCTTTTCCTGCTTATTGCCTTTGCCCATATTCTGCATGTTCCCTCAAGGCCAACCATGCACGGCCCAACGGGCTTCTGCGGAGTGCACTGGCGCATGAAAAGTGGGCACTCGTTTGGTTTGGCCTTGCCGACGATGATGAGGTGGCATTGGCATCCTGGCTGTATGTCAACGCCTCCAGAAACTTGGGCATCGTATTTAATATGCGCGTCATAGGCTTTGTGTTTTTTGCGTAGAACAAGTTTTGAGGAGTTTATCGTGCCGAGGCCGCGCCATTTTCCATCTTCCACATTGAAAACCTTCTGCATCAGCTTTTGCGCTTTCGTGTTGCCTTCTCGGCGCACTGCTCGCGTGTACTCGTTTTCTAAAGCGGGCTTGCGTATGCTTAATTGCCTTAGTATCATGTAAACTGCCAGAAGAAGGTCCAGTGGCTCGAATCCGGCTACGACTATTGGCATTTTGAATCGTTCAGTGACAGCCTCGTATGGTTTTAGTCCGATAATAGTGCTAACGTGGCCGGGTGCTACGAAGCCGTTGAGCGACAGTTCTTTCATCTTGCACAGAAGCTCCATAGCAGGCGGGATAACGCGGTGAGAGACCAGGAAGCTGAGGTTTTCAGGCGGCGTATATAGGATTTCAGCTGCTGTTGATGGGGCGGTTGTCTCAAAACCAACCGCGAAAAACACGAATTCCTTGTTTTTTTCGTTTTTTGCCATAGCCACGGCGTCGCTGACACTGTAAACCACGCGAACGTCTGCGCCTTCAGCTTTAGCTTCTAAGAGAGACTTTTTGGAGCCTGGAACCCTTAAGAGGTCTCCGAAACAGGTTACTGTTATGCCTTTCAAAGCTAACTCTACTGCTTCGTCAATTTCGGAGGCAGGCACAATGCAGACGGGACAGCCTGGTCCCGCGATAAGCTCAACGTTTTGGGGCAGCAAGCTTCGCAAGCCGTAATGTGTTATGGTCCATTCGTGGGTGCCGCAGACGTGGCAGATTTTTACAGGCTCGTTTTTCGGTGCGACCGCCTTAATTTTGTCTGCTAAGCGTTTTGCGAGTTGAGGGTCTCTAAGTTTCAGTTTTTCTGCCATTTTTGCATCAGCTTGTGTTTTCTGTGTCGAGAATCTGGTTCCACAGGTTTAATGTTTCTAAGGCTTCTTTTTCGTCCAAAACTTGTATGGCGTATCCCGCGTGTACCAGAACGTAATCCCCTAATTTCGCGTCCACAAGCGTGATGTTGACTTCTCTTAAAACCCCTTCGCCAAAGTCCACCTCGGCTTTGTCTCCTTTTAAACTGACAATCTTTGCGGGAATCGCCAAACACATGTTTATCAGCGTGAATTGGAGATTGCGGCGCAATAAATCCATTATGGTTTAAGTTCTGAAAAATCCGACTGCGGCTGCTTGACCAAAAGATAAGCCGCCGTCGCCTGGAGGAAGAGCCTCGTGAACAATAAAGCTTAGGCCTGCTGTTTCTATTGTTTTCCGCATTATGGCAGTGAAGAGTTCATTGCAGGCTACTCCTCCGGAAAACCCGACCGCCTTAACCGCGTTTTGCTGTGCCTTTTCAATCGCCATCTCAGCCAAGCCTCTTGCGAGATAGGCTATTGCAGAGTAAGCCAAGTCGGCTTTTGCAAATTTATCTCTTTTTTCAAAAACCTCCAGAAGCATGCTGGTAGTGTCTAACATGCTGCCTGTTACTGCGGGTTTTAGTTTGAGAACATCCTTGCCTCTTAGCGCGGTTGACTCAAGTTTCATGGCAGGTTCGCCTTCATAGGTGCGTTCAACGCAGACTCCCAAAACAGCAGCCACCGCGTCTAGCACTCGCCCGCAACTTGTGGTCTCGATTAAGCCTTTGCCCTTTTGAAGCTGGTGAAGCAGTATTTGAGCTTCTTTTTTGCCGTGCGGAAGCAGATGCGCGTTTTCCATAAGCCATTTTTGGATGTTGCTTTTTTTGGCCAGCATCGCCGCGGCCATTCTTAAGGGGTAATATGCAGCTAAATCTCCGCCTACCAACGGTTGTTTTTCTAGGTGAGCGATGCGTTTGAAGCCAGCTTCCTCTCGCGTGCAGAAGAGTATTTCGCCGCCCCAAGCTTCGCCGTTTGGGCCGTATCCGTAGCCGTCGCAGCACACGCCTATCATCTCGTCTATGTCGTGTTCCGCCATTAGCCCCGTTATGTGGGCTTGGTGGTGTTGTATTTGGTGCAGTTGCCAGTTGTTTTGTTCTGCTAGGGTTTGTGCGAGTTTTGTGGTTGTGAATTTTGGGTGTAAGTCGCATGCTATGGCTTGGATTTTGCTGTTTGTCAGTTGGATTAGGTGGGTTGCCGCTTTTTCTAGGAACTGTTTTGTTTCGATGTTTTCTACGTCGCCGATGTGCTGGGTGATGAAGGCTTTGTCTTCGTTTAGTATGCATGCGGTGTTGTTTAGTTCGCCGCCGATGCCCAGCACGCATTTTCGGGTTTTCCTTTTGAGCCTTATTGGTGCGGGGGCGTAGCCGCGTGAACGTCTGAGGAAGACGACGTTGCCGTTGTGCGTGCGGATGACCGAGTCGTCGCATCTGTGGGCAATTTGGCGGTTGTGAAAGAGAAAGTAGTCAACGGTTTGGCCTAAAGCTGCAAGCGCTTCTTCGTTATCTTTTATGATTGGCTGGCTGGGGGGATTGGCGCTTGTCATAACGAAGGCAGCGTCATCCACCTCATCGAAAAGCATGTAGTGCAAGCCCGTGTAGGGTAGCATGACGCCGATGTTGTGCAGTTCTGGCGACACGAGTTCGGAAAGGTAGTAGTTTTTGCTTTTGTTAAGCAAGACTATTGGCCGGGCATGCGAGGTGAGGAGCGCTTCTTGTTGGGGGTTGACTTCGGCAAAGGTTTTTATTGCGTCTAGGCTTCGGGCCATTATTGCGAAGGGTTTCTGGCTTCTGTGTTTAACTTTTCTAAGTCTTTTCAGCGGAGCGTCCTTTGTTGTTGATGCTGCAACGTGGAAGCCGCCGTACCCTTTGATTGCTAATATTTTTCCTTCCGAGATTAGTTTGCCTGCCTCTCGAATCGGGTTTTTGCTAGCCACGGGTTTGCCTGTGTTTGTTGTTAGATATGCTGAGGGGCCGCATTTGGGGCATGCTACGGTTTGGGCGTGAAATCTTCTGTTCAGAGGGTTTTCGTATTCGCTTCGGCAAAAGGCGCACATGCGAAAGGCTTGCATGGTTGTGTTGTCGCGGTCGTATGGCAGCTTCTCTATTATCGTGAATCTTGGTCCGCAATCAGTGCATGTAATGAAGAAATAGTCGTGTCTTGGGTCGCTGTTTCTTCGGAGTTCTTTTAGGCATTCGCTGCATATTGCCACGTCTGGTGGGATGACTGAGCCTGAAAGCTCGGTTTCGCTTGAGCTTTTGTGGATTTTAAACGTGCCATACGTTTCTTTTCCATGAGCCTTCTTAGTTATTATTTCATGTATTTGCGCCAGCGGAGGCTTGTTTTCTCTTAGTTCTTTCAGGAATTTGGCGATTTCAGGCTGTTTTCCTTCGAGGAGAATTTCTACACCTGCGTCGCCTTTGTTTTTGACGTAGCCTTTTAGGTTATTTTTGACTGCTGTGCGGTATATGAACGGGCGAAACCCGACGCCTTGAACTATGCCTGTGACAGTTATTTTTAGACGCACCAAAGTCCTCTCTGCATGTAAAGACTTTGAGAATGACTCATATACGTTTTGACTTTTCAGAGCCTTTCTACTAGTTGCCGCTGGAGTAGTAGAGGAATGGAAGGGCGAGCAGAATTGTGTTATATCCGCGTTCTGTGAGTGAGTATTTTACTCTTATTGGTGGTTCTTGGTTTATTGTTCTTCGGATGAAATTGTGCTGCGTCAGAAGTTTCAGTTTGTCTGACAGGGTGCGCGAGTTTACGCCCAAGATTTTTTTGAGTTCGCCGAAACCCGAAGTTTTTTTGAGAAAGAGCAAATAGAGTATTTGCAGGTTCCATTTTTGCGACAGCAGTGTGAAGCTTTGTTCTAGGCTTTGCATTGTTTGTTTGATTGCTTCGAGGCTTAGTTCTTGGGTTTTGAAGATCTGGTTGAGGGTGTCTTCTATGCCTTCAAGGTTTATTTTGAGTTTTGATTCTACCATTTGCCGTAGCTCGTTGCTGAGTATTGGTTTGATTGGTTTGGAGTTCATGTTTGCTCACTTGGTGTGTGTTGGCATACTACAAGGTTTATATGGTTTATCTTTTAAATCTGGTTTACATTTAACAGTTAAAGGTTTGGGTTGAAAGAACATGGTTTCCACGCAGCAAGCTGAAGAAAAGAAACCGTTCGAAACCGTTTCAACCAGCATATGCCCCGAATGCATGCGGCGCATCCCGATGCGAATTTACGAAGAGAACGGCACAATATTTTTGGAAAAAACGTGTCCAGAACACGGCAAGTTTGATGATGTTTACTGGGGCGACGCAGAACTTTTCAAATGGTTCTACGATAAATGGTATAACGCGCGCTATACAGGTGGCGGCTTAGAAAACCCCCACACGCGGGCTGAGAAAGGGTGCCCATTTGACTGCGGAATCTGCCCGCAACACAAGACGCCCACGATTTTAGGCATAATCGACATAACTAATAGGTGCAACATGGCTTGCCCAGTTTGTTTTGCTTATGCAGGCGCGGCTAACTATGTTTATGAGCCTTCTTATGAGCAAATTGTTGAGATGATGAACGTCTTAAGAAACAACAGTCCTTGGGCCTGCAATGCCTTGCAATTCAGTGGCGGCGAGCCAACGATTCGGAATGATTTGCCAGATTTGATTCGCGAGGCGCAGAAGCTTGGAATAAGCCATGTTGAGGTCAACACGAACGGGCTGCGAATTGCTGAGGACATTGAATACTTTAAGAAACTGCTAGATGCGGGTCTAAGCACGTTATATCTGCAGTTTGACGGGCTCAGCGACGAGATTTATGCGAAGACTCGCGCGCGGAAGGAGCTTGTGGCGGTTAAGCAGAAAGTAATCGAAAACGCGCGGAAACTTGGTTTGGACTCGGTTGTGCTTGTGGTTACGCTGGCACGAGGAGTTAACGACAAAGAGCTTGGCAAAATCATTGACTACGCGGTTAAAAATCATGATGTGGTTCGCTGCGTCAACATTCAGCCTATATCAATGGCTGGAAAAGCAAGAAAAGAAGAAATGCGCAAGATGAGAATAACCATTCCAGACGCTATTAAGGATATTGAAGAGCAGACTAATGGTGTTGTCGGACGATATGATTGGCGTCCCGTTAACTGGCCTGTTCCAATGACAAAGGGCATGAGCATCATCAAAAACAAGGTTTATCCAGATTTCACCATGCATCCACATTGTGGCGCAGCCACATTTCTGGTAATAGACAAAGACGGCTCATACAAGCCTATTATGCAGTATCTGGACGTGGACAAGTTTGCCGAGGTTTTCTGGGACGTTTACTACTCTGGTGTTAAAGGCAAAAAAACAACGGCGAAGATGAAACTGCTGAAACTGCTGCCCATGGCGAAAAACGAGGTTGTAAGGGGCTTAATCAAAGACGTGGTCACAAAAGGAAGCTACAAAGCTTTAGGCGACTTCATGCGCAGGATAGTCATGATAGGCATAATGCACTTCCAAGACGTCTGGAACTTCGACCTCGACAGAGTTCAGAAATGCGCAATCCACTATGCCACGCCCGACGGGAAAGTACGCTCATTCTGCACCTACAACAGCATCCACAGGCAAAACGTGGAAAAACAGTTTGCAGTGCCAATCAGCGAATGGACTAAGAAAACAGGAAAGAAAATAAACGAATACACCTAACCAAAAATCTTGCAAGCCTATAAATAAGGGGGGACAAAAATTTCCGAGCACCTGACAGAACCCCCGAAAATAACTAGTCAACTCGTCTACTAAATAGCCACAGAAAAAAGCAACCATTGTTGTTTTCGCTAATTCCTTTCTATACTCGGCGAAAGTTAGGACTTTACTTGCCTTCTCAAAACTTCCTCAGCCTTGCTCACCGCTTCAGGCAACTTTTCAACTTTTGTTCCGCCGCCTTGCGCAAAGCTAGGCGTCCCGCCACCTCCTCCTCCAATGACGCTTGCGGCTTCTCGGACAACTTCGTTGGCTTTTACTCCCTTGTCGAGAGCAGCTTTTCCCGCCATGACCATTATCCTCGCGTTTGTTTCGTCTGACCCGAAGAACACTGCAACGGCGTTCTCATCTTTTTTGATTATCTCGTTTGCGGTTTGAACCATGCGGTTGACGTCAATTTCCTTCTGGAAATCGCGAACTATCACCCTCACTCCGTGAACTTCTTTGCTAACAGCAAGTTGCGCCTCACCTTTCAACGTGGCACTTTCTTTTGCAGCCAACTCCTTAACAAGCCTTCGCCGTTCGGCATTCGCCTCCTTTAACTCTTTGACAAGCCTCTCAACCGTCTTATCCACCTTATCTAATGGCGCCTCCAGCATCTCTGCAACCTTCACAAGCAGACGCTCATTTGATTGTACAACCTTCAATGCGGGAAGCCCGATAGAATAGGTAAGCCGTTCTACGCCGTCTTGCACGCGTTCAGAATGAACAATCTTGATAAAGCCAATCTCGCCCGTGTTGCTTAGATGTGTTCCAGCGCAAGCCTCAACGTCCCAGTCGCCCGCCCTAACAACACGAATGTCTTTACCCGGAACCGCGCCGCCTTGATACAATCTGAAACCGTAACGGCTTTCCGCTTCGCTTCGCGGCATCCAAGTGCACTCCACAGGGATGTTCTGCATAACTGCCTGATTCGCCAGCATCTCTATTCTGTGAAGCTCATCTAAAGACAGCCGACGATAATGCGAGATGTCAAGTCTTGAACTTTCAACACCCTTCTGTGTTCCATACTGCCACACGTGCAGACCAAGAACGCGCTTCGCAGCGCCGCCAATAACATGTGTGGCTGTGTGGTTCTTCATCAGGCTGTAACGTTTATCCCAGTCGATGACTCCTCTTACGTTGCTTCCTTCTTTCGGCAACTCGCCCTCAAGCTTGTGAACTATTACTTTGCCAGCTTTCTGAACGTCGACCACCTTAGCCTTGCTTTTTCCGAAAAACAAAAAACCATCATCCGCGGGTTGTCCTCCGCCTTCTGGATAAAAGCATGTCTTGTCAAGAACCACGTAACTGTCGCCTATGATTTTGACAACTTTAGCCTCAAACTCCTTCAAATACTGATCCTCATAGTATAGCATTCGTGTTTCAGAAACGCCTGCAACTGCTTCCCTAAGCCATTCTTCGCCAGTTTTTTCTTCCGTGGCTTTTTGAACTTGCATGTGCCTCTGCGCAACGAGCGTGTAGAAATTATCAGGTATTTCCACTTTTAGGCCTTCGTTCTCGGCGGTTTGCTTCACAATTTCTGGAGGCAAACCATGGGAATCATACAGCTCCGTGAGAATCTCGACGGG
>JAWAPV010000025.1:0-11845 GCA_038894255.1 Bathyarchaeia archaeon | reverse complement strand
AATCGGAACAATACAACCAGTCAAACAGGCTCTGCAGATAGTTAAAGAAAAAAACCCTGAAACAACATTCCACACTGACGCGTCAGACGCATATGGGAAAATAGCCTTCAACATTAAAGAGCTAAGTGTCGACTTGGCAACCATCAGCAGCTACAAAATTTTAGGTCCCCGCGGCGCAGGGGCCCTTTACGTAAGAGAAGGCACAAACGTGGAAAGAATTCTCGAAGGCCAAATTGGAACCCAGCGGCTCTGGCCTGGCGTGGAAAACACTCCCGCCATTGTTGGTTTTGCAAAAGCGGCCGAACTGGCTTTCGAGCATTTTGAAGAAAACTTTGCTTTTACTAAAGCGCTTCGCGACATTTTAATAAACGGAATAACTGAAGCAGTGGCAGATGTAAAGCTTAATGGGCCGCGAGATCACCAGAGGGCTCCAGATAACGTGAACATGAGCTTTTTGCGTTGTGAAGGTGAAGCGTTGACCATAGAATTGAGTTTGAGCGGAGTTTATGTTTCAAGCGGGAGTGCTTGCACTAGGCGGCTTCTGCAGCCGAGTCACGTTCTCGTTGCGATTGGAAGAAAGTTTGATGAAGCCCACGGGAGCATACTCATGAAGGTCACCAGGTATCACACCGAAGAAGACATAAACTACGTGTTAAAGGTTATTCCCAAAGCCGTGGAAAGAATAAGGAAAATAGTGGGCGATACAGGAGTGCAAGAGTAATGTCAAGGGCACCTTTACCCTACAATCCTAAAGTGCTTGACCTATTCAGAAACCCGAAAAACCTTGGCAAGATGGAAGATGCCACCGTGTCTGCAGTGGCGGGCAACCCTCTCTGCGGAGACATGATAACCTTCTATCTGAAAATAAACGACCAAGAAGTGATCGAAAAGGCGTCTTTCGAAAGCTATGGTTGCGCCGCGAACATTGCAACCTCCAGCATCGTGACTGAAATGATTAAAGGAATGAAGCTTGAAGACGCTTGGAAAATTACGTGGAAAAGCGTGGTAGAAACCGTTGGTGGATTACCAAGCGTAAAATTTCACTGCGGCATACTCGCTGTTGGCGCGTTGAAAAGAGCCATAAGAAAGTATTATGAAGCTAAAGGGGTACCGCCCAGCTGGCTTGAGAAAAAACCCAGCTACGAGGAAAAGCAAGCGTTGGAAGAAGAAGAGCTTGCCAAAGTGATTTCCAAGAGGATGAAACAAGGAGAAAAGGAATGTTAGATCCGTACAAAATCAGAGAAGACTTCCCTATACTTAAGCGGAAAGTGAACCAAAACCCCCTAATCTACTTTGACAACGCGGCAACCTCGCAGAAACCACGCCAAGTAATCAACGCCGTCAAAAGCTTTTACGAAAACTGCAACGCGAACGTTCACCGCGCCGTCCACACCCTTTCGCAAGAGGCTTCAGAACTTTACGAAAAAGCTCACGAAGAAGTAGCTGATTTCATAGGCGCAAGCGGCAAAGAAGAAATAGTATTTGTCCGAGGAACGACCGAAGCCATAAACACCGTTGCCTACTCCTGGGGACTGCACAACTTGCAAGAAGACGACGAGGTTCTTGTCTCAATAATGGAACACCACAGCAACATTGTCCCATGGGAAATGCTCTCAAAAATCAAGCATTTTTCCGTCAAATACGTTGACTTGAACAGTGACGGCAGCTTGGACTACGAGGCTTTCGAGAACGCAATTTCCAAGAAAACCAAAGTTGTCTGCTTGGCCCACGTTTCCAACGTAACAGGAGTAATTAACGACGTTAAAAGGCTGACGAAAACGGCCCACGACCACGGCGCGATAGTACTTATAGACGGTGCACAATCCGTTCCACATCTTCCCGTAAACGTCAAAGACTTAGATGTGGACTTCTTAGCCTTTTCAGGCCACAAAATGCTGGCTCCAACGGGGATAGGCGTACTTTATGGCAAGCAATCTCTCCTTGAAAGCATGGAGCCTTTTCAAGGCGGAGGCGAAATGATACGAGAAGTTAGTTTTGACCCTAAGCTGAAACGTTGCTCTATAACATGGAACAGCCTGCCTTGGAAGTTCGAGGCTGGAACACCGAACGTAGGCGGCGGCATAGGCCTAATGGAAGCTGTAAGATACTTAAAGCGCGTCAAAATGGAAAACGTCAAAGAACACGAGGAACAGCTCACAAAATACGCAATGTCCCGTATTGCCCAATGCTGCAAAAAAACCAAGATTCACGGTCCACAAGACGTTTCCGCAAAATGTGGCATAATCCCCTTCGGAATTGAAGACCTAAACTCGCACGATGTTGCGCTGTTTCTTGACAACTACGGGATCATGGTTAGAAGCGGCTTTCACTGTGCTCAACCTCTCCACGCTTGGCTCCACCTAAACTCGTCAGCCCGCGCCAGCTTCTACATATACAACACTCCCGAGGAAATCGATAGATTCATTGAAGTTTTACAGGAGATTGAGCAGTTTTAATGCCTATTACAGAGGAGTATGTGGCGCGGATAGAGGGCACATGCGGCAAAGAAGAAGACATCATAGTCACGTTCAAATATGACAAAAAAGATGAAGCAATCAAGAAAATACTATCCAAAGCCGCAATAAAAAAATCAATAGCTCAAATAGTTTTCGAATTAACCTTCAAGCAAGCCTCTTTTCGTTTATACGCAAGCGGCAAAGCCATCTTTCGACATTTAAAGACCAAGGAAGAACTCATGGAGCTCTTATCTGAACTGTTATCATAGAATGGCTTTTGCATTAAAAAACAAGGCTGTTTGGCAATTTTTTCAATTCTGATTCTGGATTCATATTTTGTCTTCATAAGCATAAAATGCTACAGAGATGAATCGGGTTCTGACTTCGAATCAAAACAAGGAGCAAGGCTGAAAAAAGGGACATCAAAATGGAAATTTCACTAGAAGACACACAAAACATCATAAAACTCTACGACGAAGACAAAGGAATCTTCAAATTCATACGCCCAGACAAAGAACAAACACGATCATTAGAGCTCATCGAAAAAGCCTTTGCCAGACTTGGGCTTTCCAAAAACGAAATTAAAGTATACGTTTTCATTGCCCGAACCGGGGAACACAAGGCAAGCGAGATTTCTGAGGCACTGTCCCTTCACAGAACCGAAACCTACCGGATTCTACGCGACTTGGAAAAGAAGGGAATGGTTTCTTCAGTTTTTGAAAAACCCCTCAAGTTTATTGCTACGCCATTCGAAAAAGCCCTGGGCACTCTCATAGAAACTAAAAAGATGAAGCTCAGTTTGCTTGAAAAGAAAAAGGATAAACTGATTGACTTATGGCTTTCTCTGCCCAAACCAGAAGTTGAACAGGAGCGAAAAGAAGTTTTCCAAATCCTTGAAGGCGAAGAACAAGTAAACCTCAAAGCAGACGAGCTTGTTAACAACGCAGAACGCGAAGTGCTTCTCTTCGCCTCAGAATACGATATTGCAAACTTTTACCACTCAAACCTTTTAGATAAGCTGGAACGCATATCAAAAAAGAACGTGAACGTTCAGCTAATGACCGATTCGTCTCCAAAAAGCTGCTTCTTTACCGACAAACTAAAACTAAAAAACGTCAAGTGCTCCTCTTCAAACGCGAACACCCTATCTAGCTTCATACTCTCAGACGACAAGCACCTTCTGCTGTTGATAAGGAAGAATGATGGAAAAAAACGCATTGCGGCTCTCTGGACAAACTATGACGCCTTCGTTAAAGCTTTGAAAACGCTCTTCTTGGAGCTTTGGAACAAAGAAACCTTTTAGCTTCTCGTCAACGCGTCTTTCACCCAATGCAAAACAGTTCTAGGCATCTTTCTTACTTCTTTGTCTATCGCGAAAAGCAAAGCAAGATAAACCACCGCACCTAGCAAGGTTTCAAATAAAATCAAAAGTATCTCAGAAAAAGTCAAAGGTGCGGTTGTCGGATGCGGAACTATGAAGAGAATTGTCCCCATAACTGCTGCAGAAAAAAGATATCTCGCGATGTGCCGCCATGGAAAGCTGATTTTGACCATTTTTCGAACCACATTGTAAAGCACAAGAAACATCAAAAAACGAGCAACCAAGTTTATTAAGCTCACAAAAAAAGCCGAGTTTACAGGCTGATTTCTCGTATAGGCCGTCAAGATGTAGAACGATGTTGGAATTGTCAGGACAGAATGAACATAAGGCAACGAGAAGATAAGAAACAGTCTGCTTCGGGTAAACTCCCGCGGCGACATGGTAGTCTTTTCATCAACGTTTTCAATGCCGAGAAAAACCCAATTGAAAAGCCCTGAAACCACTATTACTAGCGAGTCTATCGACAAAACAACAAGCACAATCGCCGCCGCCGTATAATTGCCCAACATGGTCATTAGCGATTCCGAAAGCATGACTGCGCCAACTGTCATGGGCAAAGCAAACATCATAACCATTTTCAAAGAAGTTGTCACATCCTCTTGTTTTTGCTCCGCAAGCAACTTGGGATACAATGCATAAGCCAGAAAAGAGGAATAAGTAATCACGTTGGCAACTATTGTTGCGGCACCATAACTGCCACGCGCACCCGCGCCTCCTAAGTCAAACAGCAAAAGAAAAACGTAGGTCGCTATCTGATTGCCAACAACGTTGTAAGTGTTAGCCAGCGACCATCTAAGCCACTCTCTAACGTATCCCCACCTGACTTTTTCTCTGAACTCGTTTGCCAAAAGCCTCAAGTAATAAACGATCTGCACAGCGAAAGCCGCAAGATTGGTAGCAACTGCCCCCAGAAGAAGCTGCTTCTGAACAACAATAAGAACATACGCTAGGCTTACCTTCAAAGCTTGTTGCACCAGAAGCCCGTAGCCAATAGCTTGTGGCCTTTTTGCTTGAAGACACGCTTCCAGCACCGAGATTGAGCAAAGCTCCAAAATCTGAACCGAAATCAGCAAATATATCGGCAAGTATCCTTGACTAATGTTCAGCCAAGCAACTATCAGAGGAGCCAACGGGACAAAAACGGTTATGGATGCGAACGCGATAATCAAATTTGCAATAATTCCAGTTTTTACGGCTCCTTCTTTGCCTCTTGCAACGTAACGCATTACCCAGAAAGGCAGTATTCCTCCAATTAGCATAAAATACATTGAGATGTCGTTTATGTTGAACCACAAATCATGCTCAGTGTTGTTGCCTGCTGGCATGGGTTGCAGCGCATCAGCCACAATCTTTTGAAAAACAAGCCCGGTGAGGACGCTTGCTATTTTTGCCGCAAAAATTATGAAACCCGAGTATTCCAGCTTAATTTTGGATTCGGTCAAACGTTCACCTGAACATGCTGTTTCTTGCATACCACTTTGTGAGTATTTAATCTTGCCTCAATAAATGCTATAACAGCAAAACACCAACGACGATAATTCACCGCGCGGTTAGCCTAATCCGATTTTCACAAGAATTAAGAGTTCTTCTATGCTCCTCGGAAGCTAACTGGCTCTCCTTTCAGCAGCAGTTTTACTCTCATCTTGTTTCTGCTAACCCAGTTGTAGATGGGAAAAAGAGCTGTTTTCATAGACTGCGGAAGAACATCCTTAAATTCTCTATGCAAATTCAGCCTTGCAGCTATTCTCCCTTTTCTGCTCAAAACCACGTAAGAACGCGTTAACGGAAAGAACACGCATCCATTATTCTGTTTAAACTTGTCCAAGGTGGGATGGTTCCCCATTCTGCCGTACATCAACCACCTCACGCCTTTTCCTGCACAGAATTCCACAGCTCTCGCAACTAGAGCGTTGTTTATCGCTTTGTCCCAATGTTTCTGAAGAGAAAGTATCTGAGATATTACAGTTATATTGTCTCCGTGAACAAGCTGCACGAAGCCTCCAAGGTCACCATTGAAATATGCGCCTATGAACGTGCTTTCGCGTGATGAAAGCACGATGCGTCTTACTGTTTCCATGGATATGCCGTAATGGGGAAATCCTCTTTCTTGTCTTATCGGTGTTTCATTATAAATCTTCCAGATTCCTTCTGCCAGTTTCTCGTTTGGTTCCGCAATTTCTGTTCTAACACCGCTTTTTTCAGCTTTGCGAATCATGTTGCGCGTTTTTTTTCCAACATCTTTCAGCCACTTGTCATAAGTCTCTATTTTCAGCAATGCGATGTTGTCGTTTGCTTTAAGCCACAACGGCGAGGGGTTTTGAACCGTGGAACACCACTTTCTCTCGATAAAAGTGAATATGTCTATTTTCTTTTCCCGCATTTTTCGAAGAAGTTCCTCTGTTGGATACGCATCCCGCAAGTATTCCATTGGGTGGCTTGCTATTTTGAAAAAGATTTTTCTTCGAATGACCATGTTTTCAGTTTCATCAGTCACTCAAGATTCTCCTTAAAGCCTCGTAGAATGGCCCTCTATGGTTCAATGTGCCTCTCTGAAAGAGCCATATCGGGTGAAAATAAACCACATATCCTTTTCTGATTTTGTCTTCTGCAATTTTTTGTGCCTCCTCTGCTGAGTGAAAATAGCATAGCCTATCTAAGCCTATTGTGGGAAGTTCGTGGAAAGATTTCAGCGGAAAAGTTTCCGGGATTTTCGGTACTTTCCTTCTCCACCTACCCCAGATAATTCTCCCAAACAGACGCTCTGTTCCGTGAATTGTGTAATAATTAATTTTTCGACCTGTCACTTCCTCAGCCTTTCTCAATTCTTCATTTGGATTGTTCACAACGTGAAGCGCTATCTCGTGCACATTATTATTCAGCAAAGACAGCAGCTCTTCATCGGGCAATGTTTTAATTGTAAAAAACCAGTAGGCTTTAACCTTTTTTCGTGTCTCGTTCATCATCTTTGCTATGATTTTAGAGTTTTTGAGGTAATCTTTGCTTTTTTTGATTCCTAGAAAAACATAGATAAAGCTCTTAATTCGTGAAGGGTAAGGATAGTCAACGTCTATTCTGAATTTTATCAAAGTTTTACCATCGCTCTTTTGCTTTTTTCCAGATATTCAAAGTTTTGAGTAATAAAGGTTGATATAACTGCTTTCATAGGTAATAGCCTCAATATGCTGTGGAGCGCGGTGTGTTGCCGTGAAAGTTGTTATGATTAACGACTGTGCTTTTGTTGGCGAAACCCTTTACGAGTATCTGCCTTTAAGTGTGGAAAAACTGCACATTAAACGGACAAGAGGCGTTTGGAGCAAGACTTTCGGCGTCGCCTACAAAATTCTAAGAGCAAAGGCTGACGTGTATCACGTTCACTATCTTCTTCAAGACTGCTTCTTAGCAACAAAGTTTGGAAAAAAACCCCTTATAGGTCACGCCATGGGCAGCGACCTACGGCAACAGTTGAAAAGCAGAAAATGGGGATGGGTGGTTCGAAGCAACCTGAAAAACTGCGACAAAATACTTGTTTGCCAACCAACCATCCTCGAAGATGCAAAAAAATTCAACCAAACTGCCGAATACTTTCCAATACCATTTAACCCTAAACTTTTCTTTCCAAAACCTCTTCCAACAAAACGAAAAGAAAAGCAAGTTTTCATTGCGTCAGCGCATGACTTTGCAGTCAAAGGAACCGACAAGTTCATACAAGCACTTGCATCGATAAACTTGCCAATAAAGGTCAAAGCCTTGCGTGCTGGCAGAGACTCCGAGAAAGCACAACAGCTCGCACGAAAACTCAACCTTAACGTGAGCTTCGTAGAAAAAGTTGCGCACGAAGAGATAAACAAGCTTTACTGGGAAAGCGACCTCGTGCTAGGAAGCTTCAGCGTAGGCCAACTTGACACCGTTGCAATAGAGGCAATGGCATGCGGCCGCCCAGTGGTGCACTCCATTTCTAAGGAACATTTCCCCGAGTGTCCACTTGAGCAGCTTAGCTCGCTTGAAGAAGCAACTGAGCTAATTTTCAGGTTGGTCGATGACGAGAAAGAACAGAAAAACCGTGTGCAGAGACAGCTTGAGTATGTTGATAAGACCCATTCTGCGCCTCTACTAGTTGAAAGATTAATGAAAATCTACAGCGACCTAACAACACGATGAATTTAAGAAACAAAACAGCATATATTCCCCTTTTGGAGGGTTCTCCCATTTCAAAAAAAGTTACTAAAAAAATACTTATAACAGGCTCATCGGGCTTTATCGGAAGCTACTTGCGACGCGCATTGCCTGAATCAGACGGTTTTGACCAAACCCCCTCTCAGACCACAAACATCGTTGGCGACCTTCTCGATCTTCCCGTTTCAGTTGATCAATACGATGTAATATACCACTTGGCTAGTGTCGTTGGAACAACAGTAAGCAAGCAAAATCCTATCGCCACTTACAAAGTGAACGTGTGCGGCACTCTTAATCTTCTCCGCTCTTTTAAGGGGCTGTTTATTTTCTTGTCAACAGTAGGAGTTTATGATCCTCTTAAAAACCCCTATTTTCTCTCAAAATACGTCTGTGAAGAGATTGTCAGAAACGCGCCCTGCGACCACATAATTTTTAGGCTTGCAAATCCTTACGGGCGGGGATCCAAATCGGTTATTCAGAAATGGTTGGAAACGGATCACATTCAAATATATGGTGATGGAAACCAGAAGCGCGACTTCGTGTATATCGAAGATGTAGTTGAAATCCTTGCGAACCCCCAGAAACTGAAGATTAACAAAACATACAATGTGGGCTCTGGCGTACCCATAACATTAAACGAGCTATCAAAACTAATCGTTAAGCTGACTGGAGAAAAAACCGTGGAGTATCTGCCTGCTAGAGAATTCGAAATATACGAACCAGTAATCAAGCCAGACATCATATGCAAAACTCCCCTCGAAGAAGGGCTGAAAAAGTGCATCGAGGAAAGAAAGAAAGCTACTTAGGCTTTTCCCACTCTTCAAACCGGTAATTCTTGTACCAATCCACAAACTTCTTTAAGCCTTCACTGAAACTGTATTTTGGTTGCCACCCCAAAAGCTCTTTTGCCCTTTTGTTATTGGCAACGAGCCTCTTAACTTCGCCAGGTCTTGGGGCAACAAAAACTGGCTTTATCTTATTTTTCGCGCCGAACAGCTCAATAATCTTCTCTGCAATGCTTATTATTGTGACGTCTTTTCCTGTTCCAAAGTTAACAGGCTCCCTAATAGGCTTGTTTGACTCCAAAATCATCTCATAAGCATTTATTGCATCTTCCACGTAGAGATAGTCTCTTGACTGTGTCCCGTCACCGTAAATGATCGGCGGTCTACCGCCTAAAACTCTTTTAGCAAAAATTGAAATTGCGCCGCCGTAGCCCGTGTCTTTTTGCCTCGGCCCAAAAGTGTTAAAGAGCCTTGCAATGCATATGTTTACACCATAAGTCTGTATATAAGCATGACACATCCGATCAGCAGCGAGCTTGCTCGCGCCATAAGGGTGCAACGGATCCAGAGGGTGCTTCTCGTCCATTGGCACATATTGGGCTGAACCATAGACTTCACTGGTGGACGCGAAAATAACTTGTGCAACATCATAGCGTCTTGCCAGTTCAAGTATGTTGAGTGTGCCGAGAACGTTAGTTTCGTATGTTTCTTTTGGTTCAATTATCGAGCGGTCAACATGTATCTGAGCGGCAAGGTGAATAATCGAGTCTACGCTAGAGGAAACTATCTTTTCCAGCAAATTAAAATCTCTAACATCCCCAGCAACCAGCTTGAAATTCTTGTTATTCAGCAAGGCCCTAATATTCCCTAAGCTACCATTCAAGAAATTGTCTAAACATACAACTGTATAGTTTTTTGAGATGCATTTTTCAGAAATATGGCTGCCGATGAAGCCTGCGCCTCCTGTAACCAAAATCTTTTTTGTCAATTTTCGTCTTACCCCATATGGATTAGATGGTATTTTCTTTTAACATTCGACTCTTTGCATTTATTAATTTTTATAAAAGCTCACTGGAAGTTTTAGCATCCATACAGAACTTAAGAATCAGTCTTTCCATCTTCTTGAGGATCAGTTATCTCTGTGCTGCCAAGTTTTGTTGAGGCTACGTTTATGGCGTTTAATAACAGTTTTCTCTTTATTTGGTGACGTTTATGTGAAAGCTGAATTTTAAATTCGTATTGTGTTTTCAGAAGCATAAAATATCGAATGTTTGGATTCGGATTCCGCGTAAGATGTCAAGGAGCAAGGCAAGGTCAAATGGAGCAAGTTCTTGAAAAACCTGAAGTAATCATAGAAATTCCACGCAAGCCCCAAAAGACATTGCCAGAAATAACGTGGACTCACAAGGGGGTGCCTCATATCCTCTCAAGCATTCCTATTGATGCTAAGTCTATTATAGATGTTGGCTGCGGCCGTGGAATAATAGGTGCATTGGCACGTATTTACCGCAATCCAACAAAGGTTGTTGGAGTTGACGTTTTCACGCCATATCTTGATTCTTGCCAGAAAATGGGTTTCTACGACAAGCTTGTTAAATGGAACCTAAACCATGTTCCTTTGCCCTTCCGAGACAAAGAGTTTGACGTTGCCACGTGCGTTGAAGTGATTGAGCACCTTTCTAAAGACAGCGGCGCCTGTCTAATCAGCGAACTCGAACGCATAGCCAACACAGTGATTATCACAACGCCCAACGTCATGTTTACACAAGATGCTTTTGACGGAAACCCGTTTCAGGAACACGTTAGCTGCTGGTCTGCAGCTGAGTTTCATAGGCTAGGCTACAAGGTTTATGGAATTGGAGATTTGAACCTTTTTGGGCGTCATGTGAAATACTTATCGTTTCTTTTTTCCAGATTCTCCTACAAGTTTCCTGTTCTTTACGAAACCCTGCTTGCATGTAAAACATTGACTTAGAAAATCGCGTTTTCCGCAAGTCGCGCAATCTGCCAACTATATATATTAGTCAGTGTTTTTCTTGTGATGCAAGTAGAAAAGCAGCTTCCCCCAATGTTCTCCACAAGAACGGTGGCCTTTAGATGAAGAAACTGCTTGTAACAGGCGAAAGCGGCTTGCTAGGCAACATGATAGTTAAACTTGTATCAGACCAGGTGGTTATTCCATGCCACTACACTAGACCCTTAAACGCTGATTCCCTGAAAATGGACATAACCGACGAAAATGAAGTTTCAGCTCTTTTTAAACAGCTAAAACCCGACGTTGTCATACACACGGCTTCTCAAACTAACGTGGACAAATGCGAAATCCAGAAAGAAGAAGCTTGGAAAACTAACGTTGAAGGAGCCCGTAACATAGCGGTTGCGTGCGGCAAAGAAAACATAAAACTGATTTACATTTCTACAGACTACGTATTCGACGGCAATAAAGGCTACTACAAGGAAGAAGACGAAACAAACCCAATCAACTATTACGGACTAACGAAGCTGGAAGGCGAAAAAGAAGTAGTGCGTCATTGTCAGAACTACGTTATTTTAAGGACCAGCGTCATCTACGGCTGGCACCCTTGGAAACTAAACTTTGCCACATGGGTAATCACTCAGCTCAAACAAGGGAAAGCGATCAGCGTTGTTGACGATCATTACAACACGCCAACGCTGGCAGACAACTTGGCGCAAGTTTGCCTTGAAGTGGCACACAAAAAGCTGAATGGGATTTATCATGCGTCGGGTAGCGAGAGAATAAGCCGATTCGAATTTGCCAAAAAAATCGCGAAATTTTTCAATCTGGATTTACATTTGCTGAAACCAATAAAAATGATTCAGCTAACCTCTTGGATAGCAAAAAGGCCGCTTGACTCTTCACTTGATACAAGCAAACTTCAAAAGCGGTTAAAAACAAAACTGCCCAATATAGACGAAGGACTAGAAAAAATGAAAGAAAGTGAGCGTCCATGAAAGGAGTAATCTTGCACGGCGGGCACGGTACAAGATTAAGGCCTCTAACGCATACTGGCCCAAAACAGCTTATTCCA
>JAWAPV010000024.1:0-12028 GCA_038894255.1 Bathyarchaeia archaeon | reverse complement strand
ATGCGCCCTTCGTTCCTCTCAGCGCGACGGCCGCGTATGCCGCTCCGCGTGATCGCTGCTACGCACCAGCGGTCCGGCCTCGACATGGCGAATGCCCAGCCGGCGCCCCTCTTCGCGGAACGCCTCGTATTCCTCGGGCGCGTAGTAGCGCTGAACCGGCAGGTGCTTTGCGGTCGGCCGCAGGTACTGGCCGATGGTGACGATGGCGTTGCGTGCGTGGTTTTCTTCTTTTATACGACCGAACCGATACGATGTTTCTTGTTGATATTGCACTTAAATATTCTGGAAATGACATCTTTTGATTGGGAGTGATAGATTCATAGAATGACTCACGCTTCTTAGGAGTCATTATTCTTTCATCTATCTTGATAGAAAGCCTACAGAAAGAAAAATATTGTGAACTAATGATTTAGAGCTATAATTAGCATAAAGGGCTTCCAAACAAAAAATACAGGATTCTAACTTCCACGACACATAGGCATCTTCCATATGGTTCCTTCCTTTTTCGCGGATTTATACAAATGTTAAATTCATAGGAAAAATAGTAATATTGACAGGAATACAAACCATATTGAAAGTAAAGTGGGAAGAAATGTATGGTTCTCATTATTCAGACAAACCTCCAAAACTAAGCGGACATCTTTGGGAAGAGCAAACATTGCAACTTCTCAAACAGGTTTTTCCTAATGAAATAATAAGAAGACAAGTCAAATTTCCAGAATTGCCAAGAGCGATTGTTGACTTCTATGTTCCAAGTGCTAAAATTGTTGTCGAATGTAAGGCATGTGGACTAACGCCAGTTCAAGATAGAGTACTCATCAATCATAAACAACGGCAAGAGGTTCTGAAGTCCCTTGGCATTAAGTATGTTTGGTGGGTAGACAGAGAAAGAGCTTCTTTAGTGTCTCGAACCAGAGAATATCTCGAAAATGTCTTCTACAACTGTTTGGGTGAGCAAAACAAATTTGTAAAATTCTTGAAAGAGTGCCAAATACAGGCTCAAAAATAACCGTATATTAAACTACGTCATAAACGTAACGCGGATTTCTGTCTGTCCCAATGTTTCTGATTCGCATTAGCCCAAGTTTGGCAAGTTCTCTGATCACTTGCCTTATAACGTCACCATGACTTGGTCCTCTGGTTCTGAAGGCTTTAATGAACATGCCAGTTTCCAAGTTCCTTCCACCAAGCTCTTTGGCTTTATCTAAGAGTCGCATCCGCAATCTTTCCTTGACAGCTGTTGTCCCAACTATTTTTTCATCACCATCCCACATTATAGTCGTGTTAAGCATCTTTCCAGTTTCTGGATCCCTTCGATATTTGCGCTTATCATATGGTTGTCCTTTTCCAGAGCCCATTTACCGACACTTCAATCTTTGGTACTGATGACTTAAGAGATAAAATTTTCTTTTTTCTCGTCTAAAGATAGAACAGGATTTGTTTGAAGCTACTGACATCTATATTCTGCTTCTATTAGAGATCTTGGTTTGCTTTATATGAAGTTGTTTGCATTTATAATAGAATAAGATATTGTTTGAGATGCTTTGTCCGGTTACAGTAAGTCTTATCAGCTGTCATTAGATGATAAAAAATGGGTGCTCACATGCCAGAGTTTCTGGAGGAGTTTGCATCATCAGTATCCAACAAAAGGGAAACGCTGAAGGAGAAGATATTTAAAGGAACGCCAAATCCATTGCTAAACAGTTTTGAGAGACATTTTGAATCTCACTGGATTCCACTAAATGAGACAGAGAATTATTCTTTGAAAACAAGTGAAGTGGAGATAATGGCTGTTGATTCAAGTGTCTACACGAACCTTCTTTCAACTGGTGGAATCTTTTACGTAACAGACATGGAAGGCGCCAAACTCTTCAGAAAACGCAAGTAAAAACCTGGCGTGTTATTTACAAGGCCGGTGTGTTGGTTGTAACCCGCTTTTTGTTCAGCGTCTTGTGGCATTTGGCTACTCGGGCTACCCGCGCCTTCCGGTAGACTGCTTCATCGGCGTCTGTTTGCCCTTTCCACTTGCAGGACAGCCGTTTCACCGTCTCCAACAGGCAACCTCAACACCTTACAAGCGCATCATCAGCACACGCCTGCTGGACGTTCCGTTTCTGTTCTGTGGCCAAGGCTCTCGCCTTGCACCCTTGACGGGTGCTGCAATTCTACAAGTGAGCGGAGTTTCCTCAAGCCTCCAAAGGGGGCTCGAAAGCCACACACCAACTCACCAGCCCAACAAAAGAAACACAACGGCCTCCAATAAAACTTGTGGAACCTTAGCAAAAAACCTTGCAAGAGTATATATAAGGGGCCTAAAACATCCGCCAAACAACAGACCGCCGCAACGTGAACTCCAAAACAGTAACACTTAATTTTCAATAAACCTATCCTTTCTCAGGCGATGACAAGAAAAGGAGCTTATGTAATCCCGCTGGAAACGCATGCCGACGGACCCAACAGAAGAGACAAGCCCAAAAAGACTTATCATACTGATGAAGGCGGGTTTACCCAAACATGCAACACAGCGGGCGCGGGCAAAACTCCCACGCCGGAGAGAACTCAACTTAGAGGAGCAACGCTCCGCAGTGAAGTTGAGCGTTAGGTTACGTTGGGAAACAAAAACGCCCGCGAAACAACTCTTAAGTTTCCCCACAACCTACACAAACTAAAGGAAAGCCAAAAGGAAGGTTAAAGCGTGGACGTAGAAACCAAAATCGAGCTTATCAAAAAACCGCCAACAGAAGAGATCCTCACAGAAGACGAACTAAGACAGTTGCTGCAGACAAACGAGCATCCCACACACTATCAAGGCTTCGAAATCTCGGGCATGCTGCACCTTGGAAACCTCGTCATCTCAGGCTTCAAAATAAACGACCTCATAAAAGCCGGAATAAACTGCCAAGTCTACCTCGCCGACTGGCACAGCTTCATCAACAACAAATTCGAAGGCAACTGGGACAAAATCCTCTCAGCAACAAAATACTACGAAAAAGCCTTCAAATTCTTCTGCCCAAAAACAAAAATCGTCGTCGGCTCAGAACTCTACCACAACAACGACGACTACTGGAGGAAACTGCTCAAATTCTCCAAACACATGACCCTCGGCAGAACCCTTCGCTGCCTAACCATAATGGGGAGAAACGAAAACGAAAAACTCGACCTCGCACAGTACTTCTACCCGCCAATGCAGGCGGTCGACATAAAAGAAATCGGGGCAGACATACCCCACGGCGGAATGGACCAAAGAAAAGCCCACATACTAGCCCGAGAAATCTACCCAAAAATGGGCTGGCCGAAACCTGTAGCCCTCCACCATCACATACTGATGGGAATCGCCGAACCCGTCAAACTGGAAACAGGAGACAAACTTGAACAGGTCATCGCGAGCAAAATGAGCAAATCAAAACCGTGGACAGCCATATTCATTCACGACACAAAGGCACAGATAAAAGAAAAACTCCGAAAAGCATGGTGCCCAGAAAAACTCGTAGAGGCAAACCCAATCCTAGAAATAGCTAAATACATAGTGTTCCACGAAACCAAAACATTTAACGTGGATCGCCCACAAAAATTCGGCGGACCAATAACCTTCGAGAACTATGAGGAACTCGAGAAAGCCTACGCAAAAGGCGATTTACACCCGCAAGACCTCAAAAACGCCGTTGCCGAGGAGCTGGCTGAAATCTTAGAGCCAATAAGGACTTATTTCGAAAAAGATAAAGAAGCAAAAGAATGCTTAGAAACGCTGAAAAAAGCTCAAGTAACAAGGTAAACCTCCTTGTTGGCTCGTCTAAAAGAAAAAGAAGAAAGGCTGTGCTTCCTCTTTTCGGCTCTGGCTGAGGAATCGGCAAAAGGAACACCTATAATTGTTGAAGGAAAACGGGACGCAGACGCGCTTAGGGCCTTAAACATTGAAGGCCCAATAATCTCGGCAAAAACAGGCGGAAGAAGCCTTCTAAGTTTGGTCTCGGAAATAGAGCAGCTCCAAACAAGCGAAGTCATACTGCTGCTTGATTTCGACAGGCGCGGAAAAGAATTTACAAGACGATTGAAGCAGCATTTGGAAGCCTCAAAAACCACGGTTAATCTCGCGTTCTGGCTAGAGCTATTCAAACTTGTGGGAAAAGAAACCAAAAACGTTGAAAACCTAGCTAAATACATGGAAACCTTAAAGAGCAAGATTTGTAATTCATAAACGTAATATATACTAACAGTAAAGACACAATCTCGTGATTCGAGAACAACTCCCAATCACGTGATTAAAGCTAACCTTAAGCATCACGCATAGGAGGTTGACACTTACGGGTTCATCACAAACGTTTACCATAAAGTATGTTATACAAGCCAGGTTCGAAATAGAAGGAGTAGTAGAAAAACCAGACGTAATTGGAGCAGTTTTCGGGCAAACAGAAGGCCTATTCGGACCAGAACTTGACCTCAGAGAACTTCAGAAATCAGGCAGAATAGGCAGAATAGAAATCGAGTTGCACTCCAAAAACGACAAAACAACAGGCCTCATAACAATCCCAACAAGCTTAGACCGCGTTTCCACTGCTCTCATTGCAGCAAGCATCGAAAGCATAAACCGCGTGGGTCCATGCGCCGCAAAAGTAACCCTTGAAAAAATCGAAGACGTCAGAGAAGCCCGAAGAAAAATCATAATCGACCGCGCAAAAGAAATCCTGCACAAATGGACAATCGAAACCTTGCCTTCAGTTGACGAAGTCTACAAGGAAATCTCGGGAACGCTGAAAATCGGCAAAGTAGAAAAATACGGCCCAGACGAGTTGCCCGCAGGCCCAGACCTTGAAAGCTCAAAAGAAATAATAATTGTTGAAGGCAGGGCAGACGTTATAAACTTGATGCGTTGCGGGTTAATGAATACTATAGCTTTGGAAGGAGCCAAGGTGCCTGAATCCATCAAGGCACTTTGCAAAGAAAAAGAGGCTACTGCGCTTCTTGATGGAGACCGTGGTGGAGACTTAATTCTTAAAGAGCTTCTGCAGGTTACAAACATAAAGTATGTCAGCAGGGCTCCGCGAGGCAAAGAGGTTGAAGAGCTAAACTGTAAAGAGATTTTTGAGGCTCTTGAGAACAAGGTTCCGATTGAAGAGTTAACTAAGCCGAGAAAGGAAGTCAAGGTGAAAGTTGAAGTTCCAAAGGAAATTGTTGAACTTGCGAAGACCTTGGAAGGAACATTTGAAGCTGTTCTTCTGAACGAAAAAGGAGAACCAATGGAAAGATTGCCTGTCAGCAGCCTTGCAGAGAAGCTTCAGGAAACCCGCGGAGTAGACACAGTCATATTCGACGGCATAATAACCGAAAGAATAGTGGACTTGGCAAGCGAGAAAAACATTAAAAAGATTATTGCTTCACGCGTTTCCGAAGCAGTTAAGCCCTCGCTAACAGTTCAGCTACTTACTTTTTCCGAAATAGCTCCAAGTTAAGCCTCAAAGAAGTCGGTCAACAATTTTTTTCCTTCTTTCTTTTCCTCGGCAGAAAGCAGTTGCGCTTCAGCAATTCCGAAGCTTTCAAGAACCCGTGCAGCTGCAGGCACCACCTGCTTAGTCACGTAATATTCTATGTCAATCTCGTCGTAGGAAGCCAGCATGTAAGGCTTGACTCTTTCGTATAAACGACCGCTCCCAGCAACCACCACATAGCCAACCTTGTCGCCAACCGCCAAGTCCCACCCTTTTTCCTTTAACATTTTTGCCGCTTCGACGTGAGCAGCTTTAACCTCGTATTCGGACGGAGGCTTGGTTAACGTCTTCCAAATTACCAAATCACGATAAGCAATTCGTTTCTGCCGCAAGTCACTGATGAACTGTTTCACAAACGCTTTTGCCTTTTCAGGTGAACGCTCCTTCAACACGATCTTCAGCACTTCCTCTTGCACGGTTTTCGCCACTTTTGCCCAGTCTCCACGCATGACTTCCAAGCCAACAATGTCTAGTCTGCCGTCAGAAAGCAAACCCGCATAGCGCTTCTTTGCTTCAGTGAAGAAAACCCTCTCATAGACCTTGTCTAACTCTACTTCCAGCCCAAGCTTCGCCTGTATCTCTTTTGAAAGTTGTTCAACCTTCTTTTTCTCGTATGCAACGAATATGCTGTCAGTGTCGCCGTAAACAACCTTTAACCCTGCCTTTTCAGCCATCTTTATCGTTGCTTGTATAACATGTCTTCCCCAAGCCGCTGTTGCCTCAGCAACAGGCTTGATGTACCATCTTGCGCCCACCCAGCCCGCATAACCGTAGGTGGCGTTGGTTATGACTTTTACTGCTTTTTGACGAGCATCTAGCACCCGGTATTCTGCGCTTTCAGGTGAGAACTCGTTCATTTTGAAGCGAATTTCGCTTCGCGCTTTAATAAGCTGCAAAAGTATTTTTTTGAAGAAACCGTCTGGCTGTCTCCGAAACTTGTGTCCCACTTCTGGAGCAACATAAACTCCTGTTGGCGGTTCAGGCATATTGGGCGGCACGTAACTGTCAGGCGACAGGTTATAGGTGATCATGAGGTTTGGGTACATCGACTTGAAATCTAAAACCGCAACCTTTTCGTGCAGTCCAGGTTTTGGGCTGAGCACGATGCCGCCAGTGTAGGGCATGTATGGCTGCTCGGTTCTTCGAGGGACAAGTTCGCCTTCTTCGCGGGTGTTTTTTATTATAAACCACTCAACTCTTAATCCAGCGGCCGCGGTTCCCACGTGGTCAAGTGGTAAGCCTACGAGAAACGAAAGTTGCATGGCAAAATCCAAAACCGCATCTGTTATCATCATGATGCTTCGGGTGTTTTCCTGCGAAAATTTCTTGAGAAGTTCACGTTTTTCAGCGGAGTCCCAGTGTTCAGCATAGTCTATTTCCTCTATTATGGTGCGTTTCTCAGTTTTTGCGGCGCCTAAATAGTCTGCGAGGTTTTCCAAAGTTTTGACTTTTATTTCTGGAAATTCGTCAGCATAATCGGCTAAGTCTATGTTGGCTCTTCCTGTTACTGAAACATGGCCGTAGGTGCTTTTGTGGGGTTCTGTTTTTGTCCTGTCCACATGGAAGGGCAATTCAAGCTTTTCGCATCTTTCGCGCAAGTAGGGCCAATCGCGTTCGTTTGAGCCGTATCCCACAATTATGTCTGGATTGAATTTCTGGACGTGTTCTATGAAGGCTTCTAGCAATTGCTTGTCGTTTTTTGCTTCATCTGCGAGAAACTGTTTCTCTTCACCGCTACTGTTCGCAGTTGAAATGATGACCACGGGGTCTTTGTAGGCTTTTGGTGATCCCTCGCTGCTGTATCGTATTATGGAGAAAGCCAGCATTCTCAATTTTGGAACTGAAGTTTTTTCTAAGGCTTTTGGCGTGGATTTAGCTAAGAATATCTTGTCAACAGAGACATCGACATCGAGTTTTTCTTCAACTGCCTCAACTTCGTGCCATCCGCAAGGAGCAACTTTGTTGTCGATAAGATAGCGCATTGAGAAACGAATGTCGTCTTCGAAGCAGTCCTCGATGTTTTCGAGGTTTCGAAGTGGTTTTGCAAGCTTTGCTGTTTCATCTGGGTTTTTGCAGTAAACCTTCAAGGCTTGGACTGGCTTGCCGAAGTGTTTGCGTTCAACGATTTCAAGCTTTGCAATAGATGCGTGATGCTGGCGTTTAACGTCTTCAGCAACTTGCGCCGTTTCTTTTTCTTCTTTGGCAACTGCGTAAAAATAGTCAACAAAGCTTCTATCGATGACGAGAATTCGTTCTCCTGAAGCGCTGATTCCCCACATCCAAATTTCAGGCGTTTCTTCTCTTTTTTCGTAGTTGATGTCTAAAAGCCAAAAAACAACTTTCATTAGATGTTCACTCTTCGTTTATAGGATGGTGGAAGGAAATATTTTTTGGTTTCTGAAACGCCTCTAAAGTTTTGTATGATACTGTGGTAAGACATATTACTGGTTTAGAAACATGCCTTTTTACTCGTCTCTCTCTTTCTACAATAGCGAAACGCGAGGAGGAAAGCGACGTTATCACCATATCAAAAATCTTTAAGAAGAAAGGAAAGGCTTTAGAAAAATGGCGTCTTAAAGCCATGCTTGTGGACACGAAGAAAACAAAGTTGACTATTCTGTTTTCAAGTACACCTTACCATGTTCCGCCATGGGTTTACAAAAAGTTCGTTCCTACATCCAGCGAAAAAGACAGATAAAACTGACAGTTTTTAGACTAGCCCAAGTTTCGCGCGTCTTATTTGAAGCACCTTTTAATTTAAGACGCTTAATTAACCAGCTGGACAGTTTAAAGCATAAGTGGAAGAAAACCCTTAGCGTCTTAACCGAAGAGGCATAAGCATGAAAATTGTCGAAAAAAACCTCAAAAAAGGCTTTGTTAAAGTTGTTCCAGAATCGTTAGACGACCTTTGGCACCTTTATAACGTTATTTACAAAAACGACGAAGTGTATGCTTACACTACAAGAGAAATAAAACCCGACGGTAAATACGATAGACCAGACCGTGGGCAAAGAGTTTCCGTCTTTTTAGGCGTCAAAGTTGAGACGGTAAGCTGGGACAAGCTTCTGGGCAGACTTAGGGTTCACGGAACCGTGTGCGAAGCCCCAGAAACAGTTCCGATGGGCGTGCATCACACGCTAAACATTGCACTAAACACGCCTGCAACAATCGTGAAGAAGAACTGGGCTAAACATCATCTGGAAAGGTTAGAAAGAGCTTGCAAAACTTCGGAGAAACCGCTGATAATAGTCTCTTTAGATGATGAAAGCTACGCAATTGCCACAACAGCCCAGTATGGAGTTGAGGAGAAAATTGAAGAACGCGTCAAACTACCCGGGAAGCTTGAGACCGAGAAACGAACACTTGCCACCAAAGAATACTTCACGAAAGTGCTTAATAGTTTACGCCAAATCTGGGCAGCATCGCATCATCCCATCGTAGTCATCGGAGTAGGGTTTGTGAAAAACGATTTCGTCAAGTTCCTTCAAGCAGAATCTCCAGACATTGCCAAATCAATAGTGGATGTCAAAAGCGTCAACAACGGCGGCGTCGCGGGAATACACGAAGCCTTACGTGCAGGCGTATTGTCAACTGCCACGAAACGCTTGCGCGTTGTCGAAGAAGCGAAAGTGATAGAGGAACTTCTGAAAAGACTTGGAAAAGGCGAAATGACGGTTGCTTATGGGATTGAAGAGGTTGAGAAAGCAGCAACGCACGGCGCAGTTGAGAAACTGGTTTTGGCTGATTCCTTCTTGCGAGAAGCCGCAGATGAAAAACGCTTGACCGTGGAAGACCTAATGAAAGAGATTGAGCAAAAAGGCGGCGAAATAATCGTCATCAGCACTGAACATGAAGCAGGAACCAAGCTGGTGGCTTTAGGCAGCATCGCAGCGCTTCTTCGCTTTCCCCTTTCCTAAAACAAAACAGAGAAAACCATTGCCTAAAACAGAAAGAGTTATTGTTGTGAGAAACCTATATCTAACAAGCTTCACATCTGGCTCATCAATGTAGACTTGGGATGAAAAATGTCTAAGAGAAAACCTGTTATAAACATACAGAACATAGTGGCTTCTGCCGCCCTCAACCAGCAAGTTAACCTGCGGCTAATAGTCGAAAAGTTTCCTTACGCCGAATACAGTCCACGTGTTTTCCCAGGTTTAGTTTTTAGGCTCAAGAAACCCAAGACTGCCACTCTGATTTTTGAGACAGGCAAGATGGTTTGCACGGGCGCCAAGTCCGAGAAGGAAGCAATTCACGCGGTCAACAAGGTAACGAGAGAATTGCGGGATCACGGTGTGCCCATCAAAAACAAGCCTGTCGTCAACATCCAAAACATTGTAGCTTCTGCGGAGTTGGGCGGAGAAATAGACTTGGAAAGTGTAGTTTACAAGCTTAAGCGGGTCATGTACGAGCCTGAGCAGTTTCCAGGCGCGGTTTACAGGATGGACGAGCCAAAAGTGGTTTTCCTGATTTTCTCAGCGGGAAAGCTTGTCTGCGTAGGTGCGAAGAAGGAGCAGGAAGTTTATGTTGCTGTAAGCAACATCCAGAGGCTGCTGGAAGAACGAGGGCTTATTTTCTACCCAAAATAGCTCATGCACATCCAAATACGGGAACAGTTTGAAAAGAATGTTTTATTACACTTGTTTTACTATCCCATCTAATGGTTGATGATGAGAATTTGAGTCTCGCCGCCAATTGTTCTATCTGTAAAAAACGTGAAGCCTTCTTTTTTAGGTCGTACTCTGGAGAGAGACTATGCAGAAAATGCTTTGTTAGGTCAATTGAGAGCAAGGTTAAGGCTACGATTTCCAAATATGAAATGCTGAGGTTTGATGACAGGCTTGCTGTAGCGGTTTCAGGAGGAAAAGACAGCGTTAGCCTACTGCACATTCTGGCCAAGCTGGGGCAGAAGCACCCTAAAAGCTCGCTGGTGGCCATCACGGTTGACGAGGGAATTAAAGGGTACCGCGATGAAGCGCTAAAGATTGCTGCCGCGAACTGTGAAAAGCTCGGCGTAGAGCATCATGTAGTGTCTTTTAAGGAGATTTTCGGCTGCACATTGGACGAGCTAGTTAAACTTCAAGAAACAAAGCGGAAGAATAGGGTTTCTTCCTGTGCTTATTGTGGCATACTGCGGAGGAAAGCGTTAAATTTGGCAGCTAGGCATGTGGATGCCAGCAAGATTGCGACTGCCCACACTTTAGACGATGAAGTGCAAACTATCCTGTTGAACATTTTTCACGGCGACGTTTTGCGGATAGCAAGAGAAAAGCCTGTCACCGACGCTGTTCACGGCAAACTTGTTAGAAGAATTAAGCCTTTTTGTGAAATCCCCGAAAAAGAAACTTCGCTGTATGCTTTCATCAAGAAAATCAAGTTTCAAAGCATCGCCTGTCCGTACGCTTCAGAGGCACTTAGAAACGATGTCCGCACTATGCTTAACAGAATGGAAGAGAAACATGCTGGGATTAAATTCACGATTTTCAACTCTATAGGACGCATTAGGTTTGCGCTTGAGCAGGTGGATAGCAAGGAAAGGCTTGGCGAATGCGAGGAATGTGGCGAGCCTGCCAGCGAAAAACTGTGCAAGACTTGCCAGATTGTCAAAGAAACGCTTCAGCACAACCGACATTCTAATTAGCAAGATATTACAAACAAAATAAGCTTATGGACACGCTGATTACTATTTTGGCTTCGGTTACGGCTGTCAGCCTAATATCGTTAATCGGCGTCATCTTCGTGGGTTTGAAAGAGGAAATTCTAAAAAGGATTCTCATGATTCTCGTTGGCTTTTCTTCAGGCACACTGCTTGGTAGCGCCTTTCTGGATTTGTTGCCAGAAGCCTTAAACGAAAGCGAACTCGGCATGATAAACATTTTCTCGCTTGTTATTCTCGGCATAGTTGTTTTTTTCGCCTTGGAAAAGTTTCTTTACTGGCGGCACTGCCACGAAGGCGAATGCGAGGCGCACATGTTTGCCTATCTCAACTTGGTTGGTGACGGAATCCACAATCTTATTGATGGAATGATAATTGCAGCGGCTTTCCTGTTTTCTCCCGGCTTAGGATTATCTACAACATTAGCTGTGGCTTTCCACGAGATTCCTCAGGAAATAGGAGATTTCGGGGTACAGGTTTATGGAGGATTGGGTAAGAAAAAGGCTTTAGCTTTCAACTTTATTTCTGCTATAACCGCTGTTTTAGGCGCGTTGATTGTGTATTTTCTATCGTATGTTAAGGATGTCGTGGCTTATCTTGTTCCGTTTGCCGCTGGAGGTTTCATTTACATTGCAACGACCGACCTTATGCCTGAGCTTCACAAAAAGACAAGGCTGGTCGAGTCGGTTGTTCAGCTTTTGTCCATTCTTTCAGGGATCGGGTTAATGGCTTACCTTGCTACCACGGTCGGCGGTTAGGTTTTTCTTCGAAGCTTTTTCTTCCTTCATTTTGCGCAGAAGAACTGAAGCTTTATAGCCGTTCTGGGCTGAGGCCACTTTCTGGGTTTTCTTGAGGAAGATGCGGTTGCCACAGTAGGGGCATGTTCTTG
>JAWAPV010000023.1:0-12099 GCA_038894255.1 Bathyarchaeia archaeon | reverse complement strand
AACTTGCCTTTTTGCAATCATCCGCAATATGGCGTCGTTATGTTCCTTGGAAAAATCAGCTAAAGGCGAAAACGTTTAAATCAGCTTAAAGCTGAAGACACTATTATTATCGGAGAGTGCACGTTTTTGGCGGACCTTAGGGAAAGACTGAAAATTGACGAAGAAAAGCTAAGTCAAATTAACAATTTTTTACTAAAAAATGAAAACCCGCTTATTGACGGCTTACTGGAGGTTGTCGAGAAACACGGCGGAGTTGATGAAATTAACTGCAGAGCCAGAGAGGCCCGTAAACTTGAGAATTTGATGGCGAAACTTGAGAAGAAACGCTCGCCTTTCGTGAAGGACCTTGAATGGCTAATGAAGCAACGCGACAACGAAGCTTTCATCAGCATCCCTGACTACCGCAAAAAGATACTCGGCGAAAAAGCACGTTCAATGAGGTTTGACGAGTCCTTTGCAGTCACGCTAGAAATAAGCGCGTTCAACTTTTTCCCATGGCTTATTGAAGAAGCAAAACAAGCAATCGCGAAACAGCAACTCATGCCTGGACGCTACATACGCGTTCGCTCTATGAAAGAGCAAATTGAAGATGATGATATCCTCGCGCTTGCGGCTTCCATGCAGATTATAGGCGCCTCCTACGTGCAAACCCTTGACACGAAAGGGACTATGCCAGGTCCAGACGGCAAACCCGTCAACGTTCATCTTGGAGGCGCTGACACAATAACAGGATATTTCGGCGGCGTTGGCGCGCCAAACGAATACGCGCTAAAGTGGGTTGACGAGTTTTTGCAATGCTTTTCTGAGTACGGTATTCCGCAGGTTCTGAACACGAACTCGGGCACGATTCTGCTTGGTTATTTTCTTCACAAGCTTGGCATCGACATAGAGTTCAAGATATCGGTGTTTGTGGGCAACGACAACCCCTATTCAATCTTGTGGACGCTGATGACTGCAAAACTGCTAAGCAGAGATGACGGTTCTACCCCTCTCATCGGCTTTAACCTTTCTAACTCAGTAAACAATGAGACAATTGAGCTTGCCGCTTACATTCGGAAAGAGTTCGGCTTCGAAGACATTGTGCGCCTTGAACATCACATAACCGAAGCCTACAAAAGCATAGTGCGCCAGCCTTACAACCGCACGGCTGAGCTGGTTAAACTGGCAAGCCACGTAAAAAACATCAGTGCTAAACATGAAGGTGGCATCCCCGAAATCGAACAAACCCGAGACCATCCATCCGACATTCTCGACTATTTCATGCCGAAAAAGGACATAATTGAAAAGGGGTTGATGCCTAAACTCTTGCGGAACTACCTTGACAAGCATGACGCGCTGAACGAGACAGCCGCGGCATTAACCAGACAAGGCTTAACGTTTATCGCTGCTCGAAACCTTCACCGGCAATAGCTTCCCCATGTGCTACCAGTATTCTTTAGGCTTGCGTAGCACCAAGTATAATGTTGTGGCTACAAAGAAGAAAGATGTTATACCTAAAACCACTGCCAAACTCCGTGTGTTCTCTAGGTCTGACTTGCTTTGCTGCAACTCAAGATAAGTGATGTTTAGGGTGGCTAGGTTCTCGCTGTTGAGGCTTACGCCGAAAATCTCGCTGAAAGTCTGGTTAAGGCTCTGCAAAGTGTTCTCAAGCTCTTCCAAATACACGTTTTTCACAAAAGTAACCGGAAAACCGCAGGTTACTCCATCGTTGTTTGCTACTATGCTGCCGTAATGCGCGGAATGCACAAGAGTGACTTCTCCGTAAACAATTCCCCACACGTTTTCAGGGATTTTGAAGGTTAAATTGTAAACGTCGGTGGTGCTGTTTCGCCAGAAAGCTTCTTCGCTTCTGCTTGCAATTAGGGTTTTGTTTTCTCCCTTCACGAAACCGTAAACTGAAAGGTTAAAATGTTTAATTTCAACCATTAAGTGGGAAGTCAGCGTTGCGGTGATTGTGATGTTTTCAGCTGGCCGTGTTTCGTTTGGCGCGTAAACCCGTATCGTGACTTCCAAGATGTTGAAGTCAAGAACAAGTCTCATGTCTCCAGTCGAGGTTTGAGCCCTTGCATTGCCGAAGAACGCGGAAGCAAGAGCAAACGCGAAAATTGCTGTAATAACTGTTTTTTTGATTCTCATTTTTTTATCACCAAACGATGCTGGTGTTTTGCTTTTTTGCCAAGGTTTGCTTTTAAAACTTGTCACTGTTTTTCTGACAAAGTTAGGTTTGCAAAAAACACTTGGCTAAGCATTGCTACATAGCTGAACGTAACGTTCTTTGATACATGTACAAGAAATAAGCCAGAGCAAACGCTGTCAAGGCTACCTCAAACGTTAGTATAGCCGTGTTTCTTTCAACAGCTAAAAAGTATCCGTGCTGAACTATGTCGGAAAACACGAGAACTTGGAGAAATATGGCTCCGCCTAAGCAGCTTAAGCCAAGAGTGTGAAGGAGCATGCGTACGCGGCGGTTAAGCTTAAGGCGGAACATGGCAATCTGAAATATCGATAAACGCTATTGCCACTTATGCATTAGGAATCACAAAACCATATCCCGCCTCTTAATTCAGCCTAAATATTGAAAATACGCAGTTTAAAACGAAAAAAAGCTAATTCATGGACAAAAGGCGTACGTTCTGTTCAAAGCTTAAAAGACCCAACAACCAAAACTAAAACAAAAGAGGGTAACACATGTACAAGCCTGAAGGAATCCTGCCAGCCTTAGTTACACCTTTCACCGACGACGGAAAAGAAGTTGACGAAGAAAGACTAAGAATCCTAGTTAACCGCTGCATCGAGCTTGGCGTGCACGGAGTAGTCCCCTGCGGCACCACAGGCGAATTCGTCAACCTAACCACCCAAGAGAAAAAGCGCGTAATCAAAACAGTTATTGACGAAGTCAACGGAAGAGTCAAAGTTGTTGCTGGAACAGGAGCAAGCGGAACCCAAGAAGCCTTGGAAATGACGAGGTACGCAAAAGACGTTGGCGCCGACGCCGTCCTGATAGTCACGCCATACTATCTTAAGCCTGCCGACCGCGGAATCTACGAACATTACGCCACGATAGCAAGCAAAGTGGACCTTCCAATAATCCTATACAACATACCACAATGCACTGGGCTATCGCTACCATGGCAAATGGTCGAAGACTTGGCTCAAATACCGAACATTGTCGGAGTTAAAGACAGCAGCGGGCAACTAAGCTTCATCTTAGCTGTTCTGGAAAAAGTAAGAGACAAAATTAACGTGCTCTGCGGGCACGACGAGGTTGTCCTCGCGGGTTTGGCGGCTGGCTGTTCAGGAGCTATCTTGGCAAGTGCAAATGTGATTCCAGACGTTTGGGTTCAACTATACAACCACCTGAAAAAAGGCGAACTAAAACAAGCGCAAGAGCTCCAGTACAAAGTGCAGAAAATTGCACGCATCATTGCTGGAAGCGGAGCAGTTGGCACCAAAGCAGCACTGAACATGATGAAAATAAAGGTCGGACCAGTTAGGCAGCCGCTGAGCGTTGGCGGCGAATTAACCTATGAGTCAAGAGAAGAACTACGTTTGGATTTGGAAAAGATTGGGAAAATAGAACCTAAACCTGTAACCTTCGAAATCGAAGAGAAACGCATTGAAGAACGCTTCACAGCAATAGACGTAACCCCAGAAGTCATTAGAAGCTTTAACATAAAAATCGGCGAGGCCTTAGCTGGTGGAGGCGCCGAAGTAGCGCACATCGACTTGATGATTGGCCTAAAAAAAGGGCCGTTAGGCGAAGCCTTCGCCAAAGCTAAAGCAACACCAGCCGCAGGGCACGAGCCGTTGCTGGCGGTTTTAGAGCCAAACTTGGCAGTTAAGCCTGAAACGCTTATTGTTCCCACTGTTACTATAACGGGAATGCGGCAGGCAAGCATGGTTTACGGTCCAGCACAAACTGCGGTAGCAAAAGCGGTGGTTGACAGCGTGGCCGATGGAACAATCCCAAAAGAGGCAGTAGATGACTTGGTTATCATCGCAAACGTGTTTGTTCACCCAACCGCAGTCGATAGGCAGCGGGTTTACATAAACAATTACAAGGCAATGCGGCACGCCATAAGAAAAACCATTGAAGGAAGACCCACAATAGGAGAACTTTTAGAAAACAAAGACCGCTCAAAACACCCCTTCAAGTATACACCATAGGGAGAAAACATTGGATAATCAAACTATAAAAGAAGGCTTCGACGTTCTTCTCTACCTTAAACAGCGAAAAACCTACTTGGTCAAGGCAGAGGCAGGCAAAAACTTTCACACGCACAAGGGGATAGTAAAGTTTGACGATTTGATAGGCAAAGAATACGGCGCAACAGTAACCACCACCTTGGGCGTCGAGTTCGTCGCCCTAAAGCCACTATTGCAGGACTACATAATGAAATCGGCACGAGAGACGCAAATAAACTATCCAAAAGACATCGCCTTAATCGTCATGTTCAGCGGCATAGGCCCAGGAAGCCGCATCGTAGAAGCAGGTACCGGAACAGGTGCACTGACAACCGCATTGGCGCACTACGTGAAGCCCGATGGCAAGGTTTACAGTTATGAAATCCGTAAGGAATTCTTGAAAACTGCTGAGAAAAATCTGGAAAGAGCGGGACTGCGAAAACTTGTGGAGCTGAAAAATAAGGACATCACACTCGGCATAGAAGAAGCTGATGTGGATTCGGTGATTTTAGATTTAGCCGTGCCTTGGCTTGTTGTTCCTCATGCCAGAAACGCTTTAAAGCCAAGCGCAACACTGGTTTCGTTTAGTCCCACAATTGACCAAGTCATAAAAACTGTTGAAGCCCTTACTGGAAACGGTTTTACCGCGATAGAAACAGTTGAATGCCTATTGCGTGGAATGCAGATAGAGCGGGGAAAAACGAGACCGCACAGCCTCATGACTGCACACACGGGCTACATAACTTTCGCGCGAAAAACACACACTTAGCTTGCTAGAAAAACATGTTGGCGGGCCCGACGGGAATTGAACCCGCGACACCCGGATTAAGAGTCCGGTGCTCTAGCCTTACTGAGCTACGGGCCCCTTTGCAGACGGTTATATTGCATTCCACCACGGTTTAATAAATTTAGCCTTGCCGCTGGACAGTTGTTCCAGAAGCTTTTAGTCAAGGTACATCCACACTATTCTTGTTTAGCGCTTATATGCTAGGAAGGGAGAATGGAAAATGTCTAGCTTTTCATGGGTTTGGCGTGTCTTTTCCGTATTAATTTTGCTGTTTGGGGCATTCTCTAGTTTCAAGCTCTTACAAAGGGAGGAAACAGTTTTTTCCGCTTTGTTCATTTCTAAAAATGTAGGAGAAATTTTTGCAAAAGATTTTTACTCTGTACAAGAGGCAATTAACGAAGCTGAGAACGGCGCCTATATCTATATACCTTCTGGCGTTTACTACGAAAACGTAATTGTAAACAAGTCGGTCTCACTTTTCGGCAAAAGTGATTTCACAGCGGTGATCGACGGGAAAGGCATGGGCTCAGTCATAGAGGTCACTGCTACCAACGTCACTATAGCCTTCTTAAAGTTGCAGAACAGCGGCTACGGCTGGAACCGACACGGCGTCTACGTTGACACGGCAGACAACTGCACAATCAGAAACAACCTATTTACAAACAACTGCCACAATATCAAACTCAACTACTCAAGCAACAGCCAAGTCGTAGACAATTGTGTTAACGGAACCATGACCAGCCCAACCATGTATGGCATCAGAATAGAAAACTCGACCAATTGCACGGTCGCAGGCAACGATATATCAGATTGCGTCGGAGCTATCCACCTGCAAAACGCCACAAACTGCATTGTAAGAAACAACACGCTTCACGAAAACAGTCAAGGAATTCGCTTCTACTCACCATGCGAACATAATAAAGTCACAAAAAACATGGTATGCAACAACACCTACGACGGCATGGTTTCAACAATGCCAGGCAACGCAACTTTCTTCAACAACTGCATTTTCCACAACAACTTTGTCAACAACACTAACCCCTTTATCATCGATGCAACAGGCTTCGTCTGGGACGCTGGCTATCCCGCAGGAGGAAATTACTGGAGCAGGTACAACGGCTCAGACAATTATCGCGGAGTTTTCCAAAACGAAACTGGCGACGACGGAATAGGCGACACGCAATACCTAGTTGGAAGCAACAATGTTGACCACTATCCGCTTATGCACGAATGGTCGCCTCTTCCAGTTCATAACATAAACAAGGGAACTGCATACAACCAAATTCAGGAAGCACTGGAAGCGCCTGAAACGGTTAGCGGAAACAGGATTTTTGTGGATAACGGAGTATACGAGGAACACGTAGTTTTGGACAAATCTGTGTCGCTTCTTGGAGAAGACCCGCAAACCACAATAATAGATGGAGGTAACACTGCAACTGTGCTTACGCTAAAAGCAGACAACATCAATGTGGCAGGATTCACCATAAGAAACAGCGGACTTATGTTTCCGCCATACGGCAACGACTGCGGCGTTCTGCTTGAACATTGCTCAAAAGCAAACATAAGTCATCTCACAGTTGCAAACAGCCGAATCGGAATATACCTCTACGACTCAGAAAACAACACCATAGAACACAACACTGTCCACTCAAACAAAGAAGAGGGGATATTGCTTTGGCACTCGGGCAACAACACTCTTAAGCAAAACACAGTCTTCAACAACGCTCGAAACTTCGGCGTGTTCGGAGACGACTTTGCCGACTTTGAGAATTTCGTAGGCCAATGTAACACGGTCAACGGCAAACCAATACATTATCTAATCAGCGTTAACGACATTGCTGTTGAAAATCAAACAAACATCGGCGTTCTCTATCTTGTCAACTGCACAAACATAACTATTCGCAACTTGGAGTTCAAAAATAATACCCATGGAGTATTTCTTTTCAACGTTTCCAACTCAAAAATAGAGAACGTAACATCGTGTCAAAACAGCTACGGCATAAGTCTTCAAGCCTCGCGTAATAACTTGATAAGGAAAAACACGTGCATAAGCAACTGGGTTGGTTTGCTCCTTCAAGACTCAAACGAAAATAGCATCGAAAACAACATACTTGATGGAGGAGAAAAAGGCATTTCCTTATACAACGCAGATAACAATACAATAAAAGGAAACACGGTTGCAAACGCCACTTTTGGCATTCGCCTTTACGCTTCAAGTTACAACAAGGCTTTCTATAACAACTTGCTCGACAACTTTGAACACGTCAGTGTTTTGCAAGCTTCTTACCAAAACCTGTGGGATAACAGCGTTGAAGGCAACTATTGGGGCAACAGTAGCCGGCGAGACGAAAACAACGATGGAATAGTGGATGACTCCTACTACATTGACTTGCAAAACAAAGACAACAAACCTCTCTTGGGGCAATCGTACACTTTTGAAACACTTTACCTTGGAAACTTGCATGAAGTATCTTTTTCAACAAATTCGACTGTTCTAAATTTTGCTTTTAATGAATCTTCAAGAATTATCACAATCAGAGTTAGTGGCTCAGAAACCTCTGCAGGCTTTTGCCGAGTCAGCGTCCCACGCAAGATTATAGAACCCGAGCTCAGCGTGATAATCGACAACGGCCTAACTACTCTATTATACGCTAACTATACCCTGCTAGAAGACGAATTGAACAGATGGATATATTTCGCTTACCCACACTCACAACATGAAATAGTAATAGTCGCCGAATATGGCTCTTCGTTGTTATACGCTATCGCGCTATTGTCGACTTATATAACTTTGATTATCGCTAAAAAACGAAGTTGTTTTAGACGTTTGCCAAAAAAGATTTAAAAAAATGGAAAAACAAGAAATGTTTGTTATAGAACAAGTGCCCACAAGTTTTTTATATATTAAAAAGAAGATTACTATATTGTCTATTAAAGGAGAAAGGAGAAAATGAAACTTTTGCACAGCTTAGCTTCTTTCTTAGCTGTATTGCTATTGCTTGTTAACGCCTTAACAGTTCTTCCAATAAACATAAGCCATGCCTCATCTACAAGCATGACCTTCACCACAGGAAAAACCATCAGCTTCAGCAGCAACACCGAAATGTCATTCTGGTCAGGCGTTTCCATGAAGTTCGGAACAGGCATCCACGTCCAGTTCATAGAAATCATCAACGGCAACGGAGTCCTCGAACCATGCGACGTGATACAAGTAATATTCCCACCAGGATTCATCATGGAATACTGCTCATGGTGGGAAATACTATTTCCCGACGGAACCCCCACAGGATTCGAATTCCACATCGACCAGCAGTACGGCCCAGCTGAGTTCCACGTGGACATGGTCTTCCCAGGGCCCTTCCCGCTTCCTGTCCCTGGAGGCGTGAACTTGGCTGAGAAAAAGGTCAGCAGAATCGCGCCTTGCGAATACTTCACGGTTCACTGGCCTGTCGGCTGGTATCCAGCTCCTTGTTCTTGGTGGGAGATAATTGACCCAGAAACAGGACATGCTACCGGCTTCGAGTTTCATGTAGACTGGACAAACGAAAGCTGCGAGTTCCACGTAGACGAAGTAATCCCCGGCCCGTACATATTGCCCTTTCCAGCTTACGAGATAGTTGGTAGGCGCAAAATAGACAAAATTGAAGTCTGCGATTGGCTTGCTATGATTGACCCGATTCCTGCTGACGTAGCACCTTGCACATGGTGGGAGATAATGTACCAAGGGCAGCCTACAGGTTTAGAGTTCCACATAGACGAAGTTGTAGGCGACACGTTCCATGTTGATCAGATAATTCCCGACCCGCTGCTTCCGCCTGTAACTTACCCCACGGTTGCTAGAAAGAAAATTACAACTTTAGAGCCTTGTTTGTGGCTGAGAGTTGATGATCCTTTGACGGTGCCTGCGCCTTGCACCTGGTGGAAAATAATCAGCCCTGACATAGGCGACGTCGAATTCCACGTGGACACGTCGTATCCAGACGGCACTTTCCATGTTGACGAAGTTATACCTACGACAGTAATTGACCCAACATTCCAGATGCGCGCTGAAAAGAAAATTACGGAAATCGGACCATGCAACTGGTTCAAGGTTCGCCTTCCCGTCGGCTTTCTACCAGACCCTTGCACCTACTGGAGAATCACCTACCCCGCCGAATGGGCAGGCGTGACTTTCCATGTGGACGCGAACGACGGAATCAGCCTCTTCCACATTGACAACGCAGACCCGCTTCCTCCAAGACCTACACCGCCGCCTTGGAACGTGACCGCAGAGCTTTTTGACCCATGGTACTACAAGCCAGCTCAAATCGACTACGCGCCAAGCGGGGTGCCCGACTTTGACCAGAGACAGTGGGGCACGTACAACTGGACAAATGGAGGCGCTTGGAGCCACTGCGGGCCTGTAGCAGTTGCGAACTCGCTTTGGTGGCTTGACTCAGAGTTCGAGCCAAATCCGGTTCTGCCGCCTGTGATTAATGATGGTTTTCCGCTTGTCGTTGCTTATGGACCGTGGGACGACCATAGTCCAAACAATGTTCCGTGGCTTGTTGAACACTTGGCATTCTTGATGGATACAGACGGGCGGAGAACAGGGCTTGCTCACTCGGGCACGAACGTCGTTGACATGGAGTCAGGGCTTGCGCACTACCTTTCATGGACAGGAATCAACCCGCAAGGCGACGTTAATGGAGACGGAGAGGTAAACCAAACCGATGTTGACCTAGTTAACCTTGCCATGGGAAGCATGCCGGGAGCACCTAACTGGAACATGGCAGCTGACGTTTTCCCAGCTTCAATAGCCTATCCTCCAATCGCTGACAACATCGTGGATGCCAACGACTTAGGCTTAGTGATGGCTAACGTGGGTCAAAAAGGAAGATTCTACGAACACACCGTAATGAAACCCGACTTCTACTTTATCGAGGAGGAAGTTGAAAGATGCCAGGATGTCGTGCTTCTCGTGGGCTACTGGGTTTGGACGGGCTCTACGTGGTACCGCGAGCCCGGCGGGCACTATGTCACCGTAGCAGGCGTAGACTCACAACATTTGAAACTGGCTCTAAGTGACCCCGTCGTTGATGCGTTCGAAACAGGGCTGATAGGTGAAGGACGCATTCCAATCCCACACGGCCACATGCCCCCAGAGCCACCCTACATCATGCACAACGACGCCGCATTCGTCTCCCAAGACATCTATGACGTCGTCCCAGTGACTCCTCCATGGCCGCCATGTCCTGGAGGAAACTGGTTCATGCCAAACTTTGCCAGCTGGCGCCCCGCACCCCCATACTTCGCGGTTATAGAAGCGGCAGTTGTAACCTCGCCTCTTGGCGTTCACGACATAAACGTGACAAGCGTCAAAACATGCAAAGACGGATGCACACCACTGCCCGTGGTAGGCAAGGGCTACACGGCCCACATTAACATCACCGTGCTGAATGAAGGAGACTTCACCGAAACTTTCACGTTAGACACGTACGCCGGCGGCATTCTCATAAACTCCACCGTCATAAGCAACCTTGCTCCAAAAACCGCAACTACGTTCGCTTTTGTCTGGAACACTGCACCGATCCCCTACGGAACCTACACTATAAGCTCCTACGCGCATCCGGTTTCAGGCGAAACCGACCTATCAGACAATAATTGCACAGGCACATCAATAAGGGTGGTTGTCCCAGGAAACGTTGACTCAAACGGCATAGTGAACATGCTGGATCTTTACCGTGTGGCGTTGGTCTTTGGTAAGACAATTGGAATGCCAGGTTACGACCCTAATGCGGACATTGACGACAACCACATGATAAACATGCTGGACTTGTACATTACAGCGCTGAACTTCGGAAAAATTGATCCTCCCCCATAGCCTCTCCTTTTTTTATTCAGATGCGGTTACACTACGTACCTGTCTGTTTTTTCAAAGTCTTTTACTATCTCGGCAACCTGCTTTGGAGCATTAACGACTTCCAGCGGAATGCCCTTTAGTAGTGCCCAAGGGCTCTTTTGGGCAATGACGGTTGCGATATGGTCTTCTCCGAAGCATTTTCTTGCAATTTCGTAAACTTTTGGTCGTACAGCCATCTCTGAAAGTTCGCCTAACGCGTGCAGGTACTCGTGAACGAGCAAGTTGTAGATTAAAGCGTTAACCACTCGTTTGGATTTGACCGTGCCCTCAACAATTTGCACTAGTCTTCTGTTTAGGACTATGTTGTTGGTTCCAAGCGAATGGTATGCGCCAAGCTGCAGGGGCAAATCCTCAAGGAACAGCATCAGACTGTTTCTTCGCTTGTGCAAAACTGATTTTACGGTGTCTTTCACGATTTCCCATATTTCTCCGTAGCTTCTGGCGTTGTCTAACCGTTCTTGGAAGCTTCGAGGCGCTGAAACTACTTTATTCATGTTATTAAAACATTTTTTATAAATAAATATAAACAATCTGGTAAGGCTGCAAAAAGCGTGTTTGTTACCAACTCTTTGCAGGTTTGGAATTCATGCTTATTGTTGCGTGTTGAAAAGCTATTAGCGGAGCAAGATAAAGGCATGCGCCTATCAAGTGCCGAAGCATTTCAGGTGCTTCCCAAAACCAGCTTGTTCCACCAACAAAATGGGCGCCTGCTACGAACCATGCCAAGCAGCCGTCGAGAACCATCAGCCCGAGCAGTTTTGCTAAGCCAGTAGTCCTGTCGAGTGTTTGGTTGGAAAAATACAGAATTAGAACTAAGAAAGCAGTGGTGAGGAGGTTAAACAAAATTAAGCCTGTAGGATGGCCAAAAGCGCCTAGGTAGCTTTTTGCAAGCACGTTGGCTTCTTCTGCAGAGTGCTTCAGAAATAGTAAGGTGGATGCTAAATCGAATGTGGCGAAGCTTGAAAGAATTAGAAGGCGGTAAATCCAAGAAGCCTTCGTCCTTTCTCCCTCATAGATTGTTTTGGCGTGATTAGAGAAAAAGGTTAGCTCTTGAAGTGGAATATGTAAGGGTTGGATATATTGGCGAGTATCATTTTGAATATGTGGTTGTGAAACCGTTTTATAGTAAATATTACGACTGCGTAAACCCTAAATGTGCAGAAACGTTCTCTTTTGACCAGAGGTGAAAAATGACAATGCTCAATAATAAATCCAACATCGTCAC
>JAWAPV010000022.1:0-12428 GCA_038894255.1 Bathyarchaeia archaeon | reverse complement strand
TTCTTTATTTCAAAACCCTCAAGCGACAACGTAGCAAGTTCTCCGTCGCCAATAACGACTGCCTTGTTTGTCAAAGGCAGAAAAGCTGGAATATCCGAAGCAAAATAAACTGCATTTTTGTTTATTCCCAAAACCAAGGGGCTTTCATGTCTGGCGCAAACTATTTTGTTAGGCTCTTTGGCATACAGCACGGCAATTGCGTAAGACCCCTCAAGCCTCTTAACCGTTTCAAGAACAGCCTCGGTTATGCTTGAAGCCCCAGATTTTAATGCGTGCTCAATTAAGTGCGGAATCACTTCAGTATCGGTTTTAGATTTGAAAACGTGCCCACGGTTCTCCAGTTCCTGTTTCAACTCAGCAAAATTTTCTATTATGCCATTGTGAACCACCGCTATCTGCTCTGTGCAGTCTACATGGGGGTGCGCGTTAACCTCTAAGGGTGCGCCGTGCGTGGCCCACCTTGTGTGTCCTATTCCTATGCTACCAGGCAAGTCGTCTAGATTGCGAAGTTTATGAACGTCGTCGATCTTGCCTTGGTCTTTCTTAATAAACAGTTTTCCTTCGTGGATAGTGGCTTCTCCTACAGAGTCGTAGCCACGATATTCAAGTCTTTTCAAACTTGCGTGAATGACCGGGGCAGCGTTTCCATCCTTCAGAATGCAACCAAATATGCCGCACATCTTTTTGGTCCTCTTTTTTGTCGTGTGGCATACCCATGGTGTTGACGCTAATAAGCATTATTAAGACATGAGTCTCAATTCTAAAAATGTTTTTTGAGTGTTTTTCCATGCCGCAAGTCCTTTTCGCTTTTGTCGCCAGTCAACCACAACAAAATTTTTAATAGGGGACGCACTCTGTCTTCATGACCTCAGATGGATAGAAAACTGCTAATACACGAAGAAAATCAGATTCAAAAAGTGAAAGAAATCGCCATTTACAATGATCCACAAAAGATGAAGATGATACTAGGCAAGCTAAGCTGGAAGATTCTACTTATGCTTTCCGAGAGGGAGATGTACCCGCTGGAAATTGCAAAAACGCTTGGGGTTCATGAACAAAAAGTGTATTATCACATTCGGAAACTCGCAAAGTCTGGAGCAATAACGATAGCAAGAGAGGAAGAAAAGAAGGGGGCTATCGCAAAATATTACAAACCCGTCTCTTTTGCTTACGGCATAGAGCTCCCAAAAGGATACAAAACAATGAAAGGGCATCAAATACACAGTGCAGACGACCCCTTGCTCGCTTTTTTTAGAGAATTTATCTCAAAAGAGGACAAGTTTGATGGAAAAATAGTGGTAGGAAGCCCAACCCCTCACGGCCCCTTCAAAACAAGCTCACGAGATGGACATTACGCGGCGCATCTAGCCTTCTTTCTGGGACAGTTTCTTAAAATGCCTGAGGATTTTGCCGTAAAACTTGACGTGGATGTCAAGGCTGAAAAAGAAGAAAAAAACAACCTGATATTGGTCGGCGGCCCTGGAACGAACGTTCTTACGCAGGAAGTAAACGAGAAGTTGCCGATTAAGTTTAACATGCGGCCGTCTGAGCAGGGTTTTCTTCTCGGCGGCCTAGTTTCGGGCAGAACAGGACGCGTCTATACTGCCGATATGGTGGGCTTAGTTGCGAAGATTGTTAACCCGTGGGAAGCAAATAAAAGAATTTTGGTTTTAGCAGGAAACAAGGCAGTAGGCACTAAGGCGTGTGTGTTGGCTTTGACGAATTTCTGGAGGAAAATTTTGAGAGACTACAAAAGTGATGACTCATTTGCCACGGTGGTGCAAGGTTTCGACTTAGACAGCGATGGCAAAGTAGACTCCATAGAGGCTCTTGAGTAAACATGGCTGACTTTTCGGAATTTGTGGAAACTGTTTTTGCTTATGGACATAAAAACATCTTAGCCACGCATGAAACGACAATCGAAGTTACTAAGGATGAAACAGTGTCAAAAAGAGGAAACTGCATTATAGCGGTCTCTGCCAGCAAGGCTCTTGCCGATTTAAACGAGAACTTTAGAAGCGCTCTGCGTCGAAAAAACTCTGTGCTCACCATAAAAATAGAGGCGGGCGAATTATCTGACACGATAAAGGCTTATGGAAACCCAAAACTAACTTTAACGCATCCAACAGACATGGTTATCCGAAAAAGCAGTTACATATGCGACCGAACGTTAGCAATATGCGCGGACAAAGCCGCAAACAACCTTTCAAGAAGCCTTATCAAAGCCTTAACAGACCCAAAACAGAAAGCAAAGCTGACCCTTACTGTTAGGGTTTAAACGATTTCCGCGTCTAAAACAATCTGCCACTCATGAGGAGCGGTGCCCCGCACAAACCTTGAAGACAAGGCCCTTACTCTTCTTCCGCACGCCTCAACCTTCGCAACAAAACGTTTCTGGACAGCCTCTAAAGGAGCCGAGGCATCAACAAAACTGTAGAAATGGAATGCGCTGCCAGAAGACTTTGCCGCTTTACATGCGGAACTGACGAAATCCACGGCTTTTTCAGGCAAATTCATAATCACCCGATCGGCTATTCCACAGAGTTTTTTCTCGACAACTTGCTTAGTGTCGCCCAACAAAGGGAAAACCCTGTTTTCCACCCTGTTAAGTCTCGCATTTCTTTTTAGAAACTCGATTGCGTCGGGGTTAAGGTCGACGGCGTAAACCTTGGTTTTCGGGTGCTTCTTTGCTATTAGTATTGCAAAGGGGCCGATTCCTGCAAACATGTCCAAGACGACTTCGCCGTCCTTAACAAGAGAGGCTACTCTTTTATGTTCATGCGAAAGCCTTGGGGAAAAATACGCTTTTGCCAAATCCACATAATACTTGCAGCCATGCTCTTTGTGAACTGTGCTGGTTCGGGGTTCGCCCGCAATAACTTCCAAGTTTCGAAGCCTGTAGGTTCCGTCAACAGCGCTTGCTTTGGCAAGTACGGTTCGAACGTTTTTGTTTGCTTCCAGAAAAGCTTCACCGATTACTTTTTTGTGTTTGCTTAGCTGTTGCGGGATTTCGAGAATGCCTATGTCGCCCACGATGTCGAAGGAGCGCGGTAAACGGGCTAGCAGATGTGGAGGCAGTTTTCCTTTTAGCAATTCGATATATGATTTCTGCGGTTTCTCTTTTTCGAGGAAAAATGAGGAGGCAAGGCGGACTTCTGGGACTTGGCGCTTGAGGATTTCAAGTTCTTCTCGGTTAGGCTGGCGCTTGAGAGGAACAAGCAGGTGGCTGTTGGCTTTTTTAATTTTCAGGTGAACGTCGGTAAGCTGCATTTTGCTTGCTAGTGCTAACGCTTTTTCACCGTAAACCTTGGGGATTTTTAGGCAAAGAGACTCTTTAGGCATGCTTTCACTTGGTTTTTCAAGTTTACGTGCTACCACTCACATTGTAAGATGAGCCTTATTTGTTCTCTCCGCCAAAAGCCATAGCCTTTTCCACGAAGTCTGCTTTACACGACTTTTTCAATTCTGTAGCAGCCATCAGTTTTTTGAACAGCAAATTTTGTGTTTAGTATTTTCTCAACAAGCCACATGTTTGTTTCTAGGTGGCTGGTAATAGTACGGGTTAGGTATGCGGATTTGCCGGTTGCCAAGGCCGTGTATGGAACAAGCATGTCTGCCAAGTGCACGTCAACTGTTGGTTTGGCTTGCAGTTCGGTGCAGAGCTTCTCAGCAGCTTCTTTTCCTACTGTTTCGCTTGGTTTTCCAAGTTCGCCGATGGCATCAGCACCTATAACCGCGCCAGTGTCAGTCTCTGCCCAGAGAACTATTGAGCTTCCTTTCTGCAAAGGGTTAGAAGTATCATTTATTACTTGTATGTCTGCTTTGAAGCCTTTTTCGTGCAAATATCTTTTTGCGGCTTCAGCTTGACGCTCAGCCACCTTTCTTTCAGCCAAAAACGTGCAGACTGAAACGCCATTTACCCTTTCTAACGTGCCAAAGTTTTCTAAAGAAATGGGCTTCAGCGTTGTGCAAGGCTTCACATGAAGCGTTACTTCTCCCATCCCCTTTGGGTAATAACCATATTTGAGCACGGTTAACGTTGCCTCCAAACCCATCTTTTTAAGGGTTGGCAACAAAACAAAGCGCAAATAGTTAATTGATGGCGAATGCGAAACATCTGTCCCTCCTTTTCGGACATGGAGCTCCACGGTTTGCTCAGCGAAAGCACAGATTGGCAGCACAGTCATCAGCAACATGGAAATACTTCCAGCCGTGCCAATTTCAGCCTCTATGCGGCCGCTTCTGACTCCTTTGGGCTTGAAAAGCAACTCTTGCGAACCAAGTTCTGCGCCTACAAGCTCAGCATCGCAAATCTTCGCTGCTGTAAGAACCGCCTCTAAATGCTGAGGCTTCAAGCCTGGCTGCGGACGTTTTTTCCGAATATTCGTTATGCTTAACGGTCGGCCAGATATTGCTGACAACGCCACGGCAAGCCTTAGGATTGTTCCGCTTCCACTTTTTTGGCTTCCATCCACTTCAATCATGGTCGAGTAAACCTTTTCGTGCAATGCTGAAGGCGTCAAAAACAATTAATAATTGAAGCGGGGTATAAATGATTTGAAGGGAAGACGGCCATGAGCGTGGATAAGGAGAAAATTGACATATTGATAAAGCGTGTTGACGAGCTTGTTGTTGTTCTGAACGGGATAATGGAGGATTTGAAGCAGGTTTCTGCTTCTCTGAAGTCGCTGGTCGTCACGCAGATAACCCAGCCTATAGTGGCGCCTACGCCGCCTAAACTGCCGAAGATGCCTGAGAAGTCGAAGGCGCTTGAGGATATTAGGATGATGTTTCCAGACGAACTTGAAAGCCTGCTGAACTTCGAAGAAAAAGACGACTATGTGATAATAAAGCCGCGGCAGTTTCTGGGTTCGGAAAACTTTTCCAAAATAGCTTCAGCAGTACGCGGAATGGGCGGAGAATACGTCAGCGCTGGAAAAGCTTCACATTTTAGAGTGCCAAGAAGACAGGAAGGAACACCCTAAAAACTCCAGCCAGACCTTATTTCGAAGCTTTTGAATTCGCCCGTCCACTTTTCCCAAGAAACTTCAACACTGGTTACTTTTGCTCCTGGCGGGCCTTTTCTGCAAAATTCTATAAGCTCTTTTACGTTTGTTTCTTCTCCTTCAAAAACAGCTTCAACTCTTCCATCTGGGAGATTCCGAACCCAGCCGTTTACGCCTCGTTTTTTTGCTTCAAATCTTGTTTCTGACCTAAAAAACACGCCTTGCACTTTGCCATTTACTATTACGTGTGCCCTGACTTTCAAGCGGTCCACCTTTTTATGGGTGTGGCTAAGATGAGGCGCGCAAGTTTCTGTTTGTTTTTGCTTCAGGGTTTATGTGGTTTTTGAGAATTTTATGTTTTGGTTTTCGAGTTTTATGTCGTAGGTTTGGTTTACGTCAAAGCTGATGCCTAACTGCTCGTATTCTTGCTCTGTCAGAAACAGAATAATTTTTGGGATAGCCAACTGCGGTTTTATTTGAAACATGGGGAGTTGCTGCTGCAAAGCTTGAACAACGTCTTGCACCATTCTACCTTCTTCTGTTTGAGGCATAACCGCAAAACGAGGCACCTCGCGCTCCTCAAGAAGTTCTATACGTTTTCCCAGATTGCCGTCAATGTCGCGAATGGACTCAATCTTGTTAACTCTAACACGAAACATTCGTATCAGCACAAGAAGAAAGCGCAACTTTGCTATTTACATCTTCCGTAGCCGCTTGTTATGTAGATGCTTGTGCAGTTTTTTAGCCGCTGAAAAACATAAAAACGTAACAAGGCGTACCGCAAAATTGTAATGTCCGTTTAAAAAAGAAGGGATTCTTTTGGAAAACACCAAGCTCTTTGTAAGGAAAAATCAGCCGTTAAGGTTTTTCTTCTTGTACGCAGTAGGAAGAAGGGAGGCTGGTGAAGTCGCGTGGACGATGACAAAGTTAAAGTTATGATCGACGCTTTGAACGAGATGAGCGAATCCTATTCAGATTTGGCTCATGTTATGAAGTCTACGGCGGACACGGCGAAGTCGGCAAAACAGTTGTGGCGAAGCAAAAATAACTCGCTTCTAATTAAATTAGGATTGGCCATGATTGCTTTTCCAGACCCGACAATAAGCGACATCTTGGGAGCAGCGCTAATTGCAGCTGGCACTGTTCAAATGGGCTTAAAGAAGCGCACAATGTACGTCGAAGACATTTTTAAAACGTTCCAAAACACTCTGCACGACTTAGGAAACGCTAAGCCAACTGTTTGACGCCATGAGTTATCGGTTAAATTTTATATTTAGAGCATGTTATAAACATGTTATGCAAGGAGGAGGTTGCCGTGAAACTCGTAACTGTACTGTTGCCTGAAGCCTACTTGGAAGGTTTAGATGAGCTTGTAAGGGCAAACATGTATCCTAGCCGAAGCTCTGCCATACGCTCATCCGTTAGAGACTTGTTAAAGAAGGAGCTTTGGGAAAGGAAAGGAAGATAAGAAAAAGAAGCCTAACGGACAGCGAGATCGCGAACCTTCCTAGCTTCTTCAGTCGGCTCAGCAGCTTGAACAATTGACCTTCCAACTATGAGGTAGCGGGCGCCTGCTTCCAAAGCTGCTTTGATTTCTCCGCCTTGCGCGCCGATTCCAGGCGAAAAAATTGGAACCTTGCCTTTAAGCGTTTCATGCACTTCCCTTATTTTTTCAGGGTAGGTGGCGCCAACGACTGCTCCGTCTGCGCCGAATCTTGCGGCTTTTTGTGCAAAAATTTTGTATTGAGGAACCTTTTGTCCTGTTTCAGCTTCGATTACTGTTTGCCCGTAGCCTTCTGAGGCTGCCTTGTGGCTCATGTAGACCAATAGAACGACGCCTTTCTGCAAGCTGCGTGCAACATCGAAAATTGGTTTCAGTCCTTCTTCCCATCCGATGAACGGGTTGGCGATGAGAGCGTCGAAGCCCGCGGCGTAATAGTATTCGGCTATGACTTGGTTGGTTGCGCCGATGTCGTTTGCCTTGCAGTCCATTATGGCGGCCAAGCCGAGGTCGTGTGTTTTCTTTACGAGTTTTTGAACTCCATCAAATACGCCTAGCGGAAGAACAAGATGGTGGTTGATTTTGACGGCGCAAATGTATGGGTGAACGGCTTCTAGCAAGTTTTCAGCCTTGCGGAAAAGGGTTTGGCGGTTTTCTGGCTTTTCATAGGGGAAGTCGAGAGCTAAGACGATGTTTGAGTTTTGGTTTTTGGCTATTTCTTCGATTTTAGTGCTGAAAAACAAGCTGCGGGCACCTCTTTTTATTCTGGTTTGCAACTAAAAACTTTTACTGTTTCGATTTCTCCTTGCGCAACACGCTTGATATAGTTCAGCGCGGTTTCTACGGCTTCTCTTAAAATGGACTCTGCCACTTCAGGCACTCCGTACCCAGCTATCAAAACGTTTCTTGTTGTCTCAGTGATTTTTGTGGCGTCAGCGTCTCTGTAAGGATACACGCACAGCACTTGATTAGCGTCTGCCATAACTAGCATCTTTTCTTCCAGCAAAACTGGTTTGCTCATGCCTATGCCGCTGAAAGAGTCGTTTAGTGCGAACCTTACTTGTAAAGGCGGTCTTATCTTGTCTTTGTCGAAGCCGCTTATGGGGACTATGGTTTTCAGCGAAGCCAAGTTGTAGGCGTCCACCGCGGTGTTTATGTTTGGAATGTCGCTATTGTGTAGCACTCTCCGGAGCAATGCTTCGCCTGATGGCCGGGTTTTCGTTGGGTCAACGTTAAGCTGCCAGTAAAAATCTCTGTAAGCTCTTATGATTGGGTTGTCCTTTAAGGTTTCAACGTCATATTTAGCCTTGACTTCGCCGTATACGGTTTCTTTAAGTTGATGAAGCTGCTTGTTGTTCTTCTCAATTCGTACATTGTGGATTGCGCCTATGCATACCGCAAGGTTTGAGAATCGCGCTGAGACTTGCGGACTCCAATCAACATTAACTTGCACGGTCTAATTCACCTTTACGAACGCAATGTTGCTGGGCCGTTTAATGGCTTAAGTCTACGCCCGCTTATAAGAGCTGGCCATGTGGTTGCCTAATTTTTTTCTAAAAATTTATAAGCGTGAGCTTTTGATTGTAGGTGTGGGTCTTGGAAACCCAAATAAGTGAGAACGGAAAAACACGAGAAACATCCCTCAACATTTTAAAAACAACGCAAAATCGGACGGAACTGCTTTCTACAGCGGCATTGCACTATGTTGTAAAAATAGAATCAAGTCTTCTCAAAGGAGCTCGAAAATACTTTGAGGAAAACGGCTTCGTAGAAGTTGTTGTCCCACACCTTACCAAGGCAACGGGCGCATGCGAAAACATTGCAACAATGTTCGAGGTGGACTATTTCGGGCAACGAGGCTACTTAAGCCAAACAGGCCAGCTTTACCTTGAAGTTTTAACGCCTTTCCTCGATAAAGTTTGGTGTGTTGGCCCAAGCTTCAGGGCAGAGCCGTCAGCGGACGAGCGCCACTTGACAGAGTTTACATTGCTTGAGCTGGAGTTTGCAGGAAACTTTGAAGAACTGCTCGGCCACATAGAAGGAACAATTTGCTCCATGGTTTACACCGTGCTCAGAGAAAGAGAGACCGAGCTTCAACTGCTGAACGTGAAAACTGAAAGGCTTGCCCGTCTTGGCAGACCATTTCAAAGAATAACCTACACAGAAGCCATTGGGCTTCTAACAGAATACGGCGTTAGGTGGGGCGACGACTTGAAAAACCACCATGAAAAGGCGCTGCTTGAGATGCACGGCAACCAGCCGCTTTTCGTCACACACTTCCCGAAGGCAATAAAGTTTTTTAACATGCGAGAAAACGACGAAACCCCATCCATAGTCAACAGCGCGGATTTGCTACTGCCCTTTGGCGGAGAAGCAGTTGGCGCGGCTGAAAGAGAACACCGACATGATAAACTGCATCAACGGCTAACGGAATCTTCGATGTTTAAGCAGTTAACTGCAAAAGGCGGGACTATAGAAGACTTCAGATGGTTCTTAGACTTCTACAAAGAAAACAGAAGCCTACACTCAGGCTGTGGCATAGGCCTCAACAGAGTCACCCAGTTCGTGCTTGGAACCGACGACATCCGCACCACCACAGCCTTCCCGCTGAACAGGGAATCACTGCTCTAAAACACCACCTTCACCTTTCTTTTTTCTACCAGACAAGCCAATTCCTGCAAAAGCGGTACGGTTTTATATCGCGTTTCTAAGAGAAAAGAAACACAGTTCAAGGTCGCATGGATAATGTCAATGTCTCCAAGCGTTCGCGAAGTTCTGGCAAGAAGAATCGCCGGCGAAGTCATCCTCTCAAACAAGCCTGGCGCAACTATGCGCAAATGGCGCGAGCTTTTTGCTGTTTCCCAGATGAGCCTTTCCGAGAAAATGGTGGTTTCCTCCTCCGTCATCAGCGACTACGAAAGCGGACGAAGACCAAGCCCTGGCACAAAGTTCGTGAGAAGATTTGTCTGGGCGCTTCTCAAGATTGATGAGGAACGTGGAAGCCGCTTTATGCGCGAGTTTGCCCGGTTAACGAGTTCTCCAAGCATGGCGGTCTTGGACCTTCGCGAGTTCCCCATACCTGTCCGCATAGAATACCTCTGCAGAGCCATCAACGGCGAAATTGTAACTTCGTCAGGAAGTTTTTCCCGCGACGTCAACGGCTACACTGCAATAGATGGGAAAAAGGCTGTTGAGACTTTTTCTGGGCTTGAATATTCTCAGCTTTTTGGAGCCACCACCGAGCGGGCATTGATTTTTGTTAATGTTGAAAACGGCATTTCGCCCATGATGATTGTGCGTGTAAGTAACCTAAAACCGAAAGTGGTGGTTTTCCACAGCACAAGACCCGACGAAACCTCGGTGAAGCTGGCAGAATACGACCGTATCCCGCTGATATACTCAAACATGCAAAGCGTTGAGCAACTGATAAAGTCTTTGAGAAAGCTATACCGTATTGCCCTTCGAAGAAAACTTGGCAAACCAGTTCGCCCACCACCAAAAATAAGCGCTTAACCCTTCAAGTAAACAAAAGCCTAATTTTAGGGCAGGCGAAAGCGAGATTTGCGTCTTTAAAGTTTAAACGAAGAAGAAAGCACAGTTCATATTAAAGCCGCCCAAAAATTGTTTTAATGCGGCTACGCGTGGCAAAGGTGTATAGAGGATGATCAAGGTTGGATGTTGCGGTTTTCCAACATCTATGAGCAAATACTTCGAAACATTTAACCTCGTAGAACTAAACACCACTTTCTATCGTTATCCACATTTGGAAACCGTGGAAGGCTGGCGGGCAAAGGCTCCAAAAGATTTCGAATTTACCGTAAAAGCCCATCAAGACATAAGTCATAAAGCGAAATTGAAGGTTGAAACAAGCCTCCAAGCTTTTGAAAAAATGAAGCAGATTTGCAAGGCTCTTAAAGCGAAGGTGATGCTTATTCAGACGCCAAGCTCCTTCAAGCCTAACATGCTTAAAGATGCGGAAAGATTCTTCCAAGCCGTGGCACTTGAAAAGCTTACCTTGGTTTGGGAAACTCGTGGGCCAGCTTGGGAAACTCTGGAAGCGCGCAAAAAGCTTGGACAAGTTTTGGAAAAGTGTAACGTTTCGCACGTAACTGACCCTCTTAAGGCCGCGCCCGCCTACACAAGCGAGGTTGCCTATTTTCGTCTTCATGGGCTCGGTAAACGACTTTACTACTATCAGTACAGCGATTCTGAGCTGCAAAGGCTGAAAATGCTCGTTGCGCCATACGATGGGAAAGGCAAAAACGTTTACGTGCTCTTCAACAACCTTGCAATGTTTACAGATGGGTTAAGGTTTCTCACGTATCTGACCAAGGGATTCTTCCCTAAAATCACAAGCAAGACAAGTTTAGGCTCTATCACGGAAGTTGTTGAAAAGACGCAGTATCCAGCAACAAAGGCTATGCTAATCAAAAAGATTGGTTGGAAACTTGTAGAGCCTAAAGAAGGCGAACAAACCTTTCTTGAAACGCTTCTAAAGAGAATACCAGCAAAGAAATACAGAAACGCAGAAGAACTAAAGAGCGAAATTATGCGTGTCAACAAAATAAGCTACTAATCACGTTTCCCTCATAATACATATAGGTTCAACATTGTTTTCGGCGTGGGTTTGCCTGTTTTGGCGCAATAATGATTAATCTGTGTAGTACATTTAGTGTGTGGGCCCGTAGCCCAGTACGGATTAAGGCGCCGAGCCGCTTTTTGGCGACGCGTAGGCCTCCGGGCGCTTGCCGTGTGGAAGAAAGCCGGAGAACCGGGGTTCAAATCCCCGCGGGCCCGTTTTCCCTTTTACCTATCTTCTCTTCAAGAAAGGCAGAATAGCCTTAAGAAAATAAACAGCCACAACTATCCATAAACAGATGCAGATAACAACCAATAGCCATGTTCTTATTAGGTATAGGTAGATGAATTCGTCTATGGAGTTCATTTTAGTAATTACTTCTGCACAGACGCCTAATGGTCCTCTAGGCCATGGAAAAAACGTAGCATTATCGATGGCTCCCATACAACACCAAGCGGTTCCGCAAGCCCACCGAGTAGCTACGCTGTAAGCAGAAATGGTGTATAAAGTTGCGTAGCTTGCTAAAGCAATCAGCAATGCTAACAACAGAACTCTTGCAGCTAGAGACCGCTTTGGCTCCGTCCTCATAACCATTATCTACCATTAAATAGAAAAAAACTGAAACATATATTTCTACATTTTAGAACAACATCATTCACTTCATGCAAAAACAGCAAAACTGGCACGCTAGCATCATAACTAATAACGTGGGTTATGTGTGAATGTTAAACGTGGGGAATTTAAACGGGGATTTAAACCTACCTGGGCACGCTTTCTATTTTAGTTCTTTTAGTTGGATTTTACCTTCTGAAGTTATAGTCTAATATGCTGGTCAGCACCAATTTCCAAAAAAGAGAAGTACTTTACTATTTCTGGAAACAATGCTTTTGCATATTTTTGAATGGGTTCCCCACAGCAACCGTATATCCTAGAAAAACGTACTATTTACCTGAACTTTGTTTCTGAAGTTTTGGAAAGTTAAATAGGGAAGTTGAAACCTCTTAGTTTCAGCTTTATTTTCCAGTGTGACTTATGTTTTGACTTCTCGCAAAGCTTGCTTAATCTGTTCTAAACCTTTTATTTTCTTTCCTTTAAAAACCAGTGTTGGAGTCTCATTTACTCCATCCAGTTTGGCTTTTAGCTGCATTAGAAACGAACAATTGCATAAGTCCACTAGCTTATAGGCTACTCCAGATTCCTCTAACAAATCATTGGCTTCCCTATCTTGAGGTTTATAGCTATGGACTGTTTGGGTTGCCCTGTAAGCGCCAGTGCATGGATGACCGGGTATCCCTTCAACATACTCCACTATTGAAATTTTTTCCGACTTTATGTATAATAT
>JAWAPV010000021.1:0-12597 GCA_038894255.1 Bathyarchaeia archaeon | reverse complement strand
GTTGCCACACCACCATTTGAATCATAAAAACCGAAGCAAAGTGGGCCCGCCCGGATTTGAACCGGGGACCAACAGGTTATGAGCCTGGCGCTCTAACCTAGCTGAGCTACGGGCCCATGTTTGTGTGTATTATGGTATTTTGGTGTTTTGATTTAAACGTTTTCTGCTTTTAGGCGGGCTCGTGTGAAAGATTTAAAAATTCTGTGCCTCGCTAAATATTGCTTTGGGGAGAAGCGCTTTGGAGTTGAAAGTTTTCACTTTGCAGAGTTGTTCAAGATGCCCGTTAGCGAAGAGCATTGTTTCAGAGGTTGCTCGGGAGTTCGGTTTGGCTTACCGAGAGGTTGATTTGGGAACGAAAGAGGGCTTGAGTGAAGGCTTGGCCTATCATATTATGGGTGCTCCAAGCATAGCAATTGACGACGAGGTTGTTGCGAGAGCTCGACTTATCTCGAAGGAAAAGCTGGCTGAAGAGGTTAGGAGAAGATTGGAAAAGTGGAAAAGCCGAGCTTCTGCAGAATAATTATGTTTGGCTTCTCTCATAATGGTATAGGTATTCTTGGGCATAGCCAGCGTATCTGCCAAAATACTTTTGCCCAAAAAGGCTTAACTTCAAATAGCCCGTTTTATTCAAAGTTTTCTCTTTCAACATTTTCTCGACAAACTCTTTAGGAAAATGACTTGAGTAATGTCGCATAAGAGCGCGGCGAACCCACACGTCAACAGGGAAAGCTTCCAGCTTTTCAAGCGAAAACAGCAAAATGCAGTCTGCCACTTTCATGCCTACGCCACGCAAACTCAAAAGTTCGTTTCTAGCTTCTTCAAAAGTCAGAGTTTTCAACCTTTCTAAATCAAAAAGACCCCTATTAACTAGTTTAGCAACTTCAGACACGTATTTCGCTCTGAATCCTAAACCGCAATCTTCTAAATCCCTGATGCTGGCATTTGCTAGGCTTTCAGTCGTGGGAAACGCGTAAAATTTTTTGTTTTCGAAAAAGAGTTCTTCTCCAAATTTCTGGCTTAAATTCTGAAGCATGCAAGCTATTGCTGGAACGTTTTTGTAGGTTGCACAGACATATGAAATTAGGCATTCCCATGGTTCTTGGCGCAGAATCCGTAACCCTTTAAATGTTTCGATGGCTTTTTTGATGTGTTCGTCTTTGCAGATTTGCAAAAATATGGCGGGCAAGTCATGGTCCAGGCTGAAATAGTTTTTCACAAAATCAGCATCTGCATTTTCAAACTCTAGTTTTTGTCCAGCTTGGCGAATCTTTATCACGTTTCCTTCGACAACGCCATACCACCAGCCTTCATGCTTTGTCCATCTGAAAGCTTGTCCACAGCAGAGAGTAGCATCCAGATTAAACATGTCTGCCTGTTCTAGCTTGATTTCCATGTGATTTTAGCCCTTCTGCTTAACTTCATTGTGCGCCTTAAAGGGTAATTTTCACTATTTATTTTTGCACGAAGGTGAAAAGGTTATTTCCTCCACAAATTTTTCTGCCGTGGGAATTGTTGGCGGTAGCCCTTTTTTTGCGCGCATTTGTGTGATAAGTTGTGTTGCCGTTTTTTCTGGAACCCTTGCCCAGTGGTCGAAGGTGCTTTGCCAGAAAGCTCGGCCAGAAGTGGCAGAGCGCATTTCAGAGGCTAGCCCAAAAGTTTCTGCTACAGGGATGTAAGCGGTTAACATAGTTAGCAAGCCGCGGTTTTCAGTTTTTATTATTTTTCCGCGTCTGCGGCGCAAAATGTTTATGCATGTGCCAACCCAATTTGCCTGGACGGAGACTTGAATTTTGTATATTGGTTCTAGAAGGGTTGGTTTTGCTGTTAAGAATGAGCCGAGAATTCCACGGCTTATGGCACGCATTATTTGTGCTGGTTCTCGTTGCGCGGCATCTTCATGAAGCTGTGCTTCCAGCAGTTTTGCTTTCACGTTCTGCAAGGGAAATTCGCACAAAAGCCCTGTTTTGCATGCCCAACGGAAACCGCTTATAATCGCTTTTTTTGTTTCATCTGAAAATGAAACGTTTTGTGCCATGTTTAATAGTAGGTTTCCGTTTTCGTCTTTTGACAAGATTCTTGCGTCTTGGTCGGTTTTTTTTCTTGTTTCTGCAGGTTCTGCTTGCATCCAGAAAATGTTTTGCTTGTTAGCACTTTTCGCCATTACTTTTGCGCCTTCTTTTGTTATGCTTTCTCGGTAGTCTGTTGTCGGGGTTGACGTAACAATTTCAATGTTTCCAGAGATTTCTTTGAGAAACTTGAGGGCGATTTCCAGGTGAAGCTCGCCCACGCCGCTAATCAAGTGTTCTCCGGTTTTTTCGTTTATGGAAATTCGGAGATTAGAGTCTTCTAAAGCTAATCTTTCTAGTGCTGCGTGCAGTTTAGGCAGGTTTTCAGGGTTTTTTGGTTCCACGGTTATGGTAACAACAGCCTCGCCCAAATAGCCAATCTGCTCAAAGGGAAGCATGCCGTCTTTGCTCGCAGGGTCAACAAGTGTTTCGCCAATTCTCGCCATGCTTAATTCTGACAGAACGCCAATGGTGCCAGCAGTGATTTGCGGGACTGCTTTTTGTAACAAACCCATAGAAATTGAGACTTCCTTAACTGTTTGCTCTTTATCAGCACCTAGCAAGAAGACTTGGTCGCCGCTTTTTATCGTGCCAGAGAAAAGCCTGCCGGAAGCAGCAACCTCGCCTTTTTTGGTTATTTGGACACTTGTTATGCACATGGCCACTGGGCCGTCTTCGCGACAGTGCGTCATGGCTTGCCCTATTTCCGAGTCTATTTTGCCTTTCCAAATTTTTGGAACTCGGTATCTCTGTGCAACTAGGGGGCTGGGGCAGTTCTTAACGGCCATATCTAATATTGCTTTAGGCAGTGGTAGAATTTTCGGCAAAACTTGGATGTTGTTCTTGGCATACACTTCCATTATGTCTGTGAACTTCGCGTTTTTTTCTTGAGCAAGGCTAAATGTAAATCCCCACTTGTGAAGGGCAGAGCCAAAACCTACTGAATCCTTTTTGGGGTACACTTTCCATTTTTTACTGAATCTAGGTTCCGCGTAAGCCTCTACGAGGTTGTTATAGTTCTCTATTATTCTGGCGAATTTTTCTTGAATTTCTTTTGCGCTGAGCCGAAGCTCCGTTATGAGGCGGTCAACCTTGTTGACGAAAAGAACGGGTTTAACAAGTTCTTCTAGAGCTTGGCGTACTACGACTTCGGTTTGAGCCATTATCTCTTCCACCGAGTCCACCACAACAATTGCGCCGTCCACGGCGCGCATTGCTCGTGCAACCTTGCCCGTGAAGTCTACGTGTCCCGGCGTGTCAACAACATTTACCAAATAGTTTTCGCCATTTACTTTGTGGATTAATGACATATTTGCGGTTTTAATCGTGATTCCGCGTTTCTGTTCCTCTTCAAGGTAGTCAAGCGCCTTGGCGGTGCCCGCTATTTGTGGCGGTAGCAGTCCCGCATATGCTAGGAGCGAGTCTGTTAAGGTTGTTTTTCCATGGTCAATGTGGGCTACTATTCCGATGTTCCTTATGTGCTCTTTCTGTTTCATGAGCCTGAGGATTTCCTCGGTTTGGCTAAGTTTTGGCATTTTGTAGCCCTTGAAGGAAAAGGTGTGCTTAAGAGATGAATGTTTCTAGTAGATATATGAGTTGCTTGTTTAAGGTTATTTAGGAGAAATGCTGAGTAGGTATGGAAAAAGAAGAAAGCGTGCCGTTAGGCAGACTTGCAGAAGAACCTTACGTGTCCATAATTTGCTATCCAAAACCAACAAAAGCAGAGGTAAAAAAGCGGCTTCAAGAGCTGGAAAAGCTTCAGATAAGCGGGATAAAATTTTGCGGCAAAAAACAAATTCTAAACTTAAACGTGTTGGGCAAAGGATGTGTTGGCATAGTTGTCGTGGCGCTGAGAAAAAATGAGCATGTAGCTTTAAAAATAAGGCGAGTTGACGCTGATCGCAATGCAATGAAGCAAGAAGCAAAGCTTCTTGAAAAAGCAAATTCACAACAAGTCGGGCCTAAACTGCTCGCTTACAGTAGGAACTTTCTTGTCATGCAACTCGTCGAAGGTTTTCTTTTTCCCGAATGGCTAAGAAAGGTTAGAGGGAAAACGCGGTTAAGAAAGGTTCTGCGGGAATTGCTTGAGCAGTGCTGGAGGCTGGATCAGGCTTGTCTTGATCATGGAGAATTAAGCCATGCCCCGAAACATGTTATAATTGACGAAAACGACAATTCGTTTATTGTGGATTTTGAAACTTCAAGCCTAAAACGGAAGCCTTCCAACGTTACTTCTCTATGCCAGTTTCTTTTCATCGGAAGCGAAACAGCGAGGCTTGTGAACAAAAAACTTGGCGGCGTTGATAAACGCGAAATCATTAATGCGCTAAGAGAATACAAGAAAGAGAAGTCACGTATGACTTTTCGCAAGGTATTAGAAACGTGCGGTCTTTACACGATGTAGACGAGTTGGCTGGCAACTTTTTGGCTGCCGCCTTTTTCAACACCCAGTTCCTTAAGAACTTGCGTTAAGTCTAGCCAGTTCTCAACTTGAAACTGTCTTGCCACCCTTTTCTTGTCGTAGAGAAGCGGCACATCATTTACGAAAAGCCAGCCGAATGCCTCGTCTGCCAATTCTCCTTTCCTCTCTCCCTAACTATTGAAAGAAGAGTTAGAGGGATATAACCGTGTATGGAAGAATGGGATAGAAGAGTCTTATAGAAGAATCCTTTCCTTTTTAAGCCGCAACTTTGTGCAGTTTTTTCATTTTTAGCGCCTTTTTAATTTCTAAAGCTATTCTTCTTCCAGCGTACATGTTTTCTCCATACTTTAGGTAAGCATAAGGCGAGGTGCCGATTCCCACGTTGGTTCCTGCTACAATGCGGGCGGAGATTTCAAAGGTGTAGATTTCAAGATTGTCAGTTATGACTGTCTCAAGGCAGAATGGCCCAATTATTCCTGGTGGTGCTAGCTTTTTGGCTGTGGCTTGAACGTTGTCTCCCATTCTAATTAGTTCAGGTAGAAGTGATTCTCTGAGTGTGAGAGGTATGTTGCCGACGATTGTGTAGGTTGGTTTTATTTCAGCTTCTAGTTGCTCATTGGCGGGTATTCTGCCTATGGCATCAACCGCGGATTCGTAGCGTCTGTCCATGCCCATGAGTTCGACTTCGTCTTCTATTATTGAAGAGAAATAGTGTGGATACACGTTGACGCCGAGCACGTATTCTTGTAAATGGATGTTTTTTGTGTCTTCACGTGTAAGCAACCCGCGTTTAATCATGTCGGCTGTTTTCTTTTTTAGTGTCTCAGAATTATTTGCTAGAAAGTAGCCTTTCCCACCTCTTGCTCCCGGCAGCTTAGCGATTACTAGTCGGTCGATTTCTTCGGGTTTTTGGAAAGTCTTGGGCAATCGCAGTCCAGCCTGACGAAGCCACTCTGTTTGTTTTTCTCGGTTTGCCTCCCAATGTAAGAGTTGGCGGTTGCCGAACATGGGCACAAGCAAATCTTCTTGAAGCTGTTCTGTGCTGAGGTAAGCGGTGAAGCTGCCGTGAGGGATTAGAAGCGTGTTAAGTTTGCGTAGTTGCTCCTGCAGTTTGGGTTTTAGGATTTCGGCGAAGTCTTTGACGATTATTGTTTTGTCCGCAAGTGGAAAACTCTTGTAAACTATGGTGTCAGCCTCTTTGCATATGCTTAAGGTGCGGAAGCCTTCTTCTTTGGCGCCTTTGAAAATGTTAAGCGCAGAATGCGAGCCCAACGTTCCAATTGTCAATTTTCGCGTGTCGTACCTGTCTAGTATGGCGTTGATTTCCTGTTGGGTTATCATGTGACTATTTTCTCCAGCTTGTTTTCTTTCATTGCACGTTTTATTTCCATTGCCACGCGTCTTCCAGGCCCAACTTCCATGCCGTATTTGTATTTCATGTAGGGCGAGGTTGGCTCAACGCATGGGCATCCTGGTGCGCGTAGGCTTACGTCGAAGACTTGAAACTCCAAGTTTTTTGTCACAGCTCCTTGCAATCCGAACAAACCAATAATTCCTGGAGGATACTCTTTCTTGCATGTTGCTACGAATTTTTCTGCGGTTTCGAATATTTTTTCTATTTGGCTTTCGCGCATGGTTACGCCTGCGTGTCCAATTTCCACGTTTTGCACTGGTATGTTTAGTTCCAGCTGCTCGTTTGCGGGCAGGTCGAGGATACCGTCTAAATCTGTTTGTATGCGTCTGTCGAAGCCTAAAAGGTCAATTTCGTCGGTTAGAGGGGACCAGAAAAGGTTGGCGTTGAACTTGGCGCCAAGCACGTACTCCTCTATTACCGCTTTTTCCAAGTCTTCTTTTGCGATTATGCCTTTTTTTATGCGTTTTTCTACTTGCTTCTGAAATTCTTTAGGTGAAGAAGCGTAAAAGAAGGCTCTTTCTATTTTGCGTGTCTTTTCTGGAATTTTCACTTTTACTAGTCGGTCTATTTCTTTCGGTAAGCTACAAGTTTTCGGAGTTGGAATTCCAGCTTTTCGCAGCAAATAGTACTGGTTTTTTTGGACGTTGCGTTCCTCGGCTCTTAGCATGTAACGGTTTCCCATAAGCGGCAACGCGAATTTTTGCTCTATGTTGTCGTAGCCTACATAAACAGAAAAAGAACGGTTGGGCACGAAAACCGTGTTTAACTCTCGGAGCTTTTGAAGGTTTTTCTCGCTTATCACGTCCACGAATTTGTCTAAAATTAGAAAGTGGTCAAACAGGTTTCGGTAGTATTTGGCATAGGTTTTTTCTCGGCCTTTCTGGCACACCACGACGGTTTCGAAGCCTTCCTGCTTGGCTCCGCTGGCAATTTCCAAAGCCGAATGTGAACCCAAGACGCCGATTCTCAATTTTGCATGATCGTAGTTTTTGAGAAGTGTTTCGGTTTTCATCATTTTCTCACGTGTAGGTTGATTGGTAGAGCGTTCAAGAAGCTAATTAAACTTTTTAACAAATCACAAAAAAGTGCCAAAAGGGCGGCGTGCTAGTTTTCGATTTTGTAGGTGTAGAAATTGATGAAGTTGGGTTGTGGCTGATGTTAGTGTGCTTTTTTGATTATTTCTGCAAGCTTTGGACAATCAAAAATTGGTTTTCTGGTCATCTCGTTTGCCGCAGCCATGTACATTTGGCTAATCATTTCTTTAAGTTGTTTGTCAAGGTTTGGCGGGTTAACTTTTACAAGTTCTTTCCAGCCGGGTTTTCCTTGTTTTTCAGCTTCTTTTTTTGCTTTTTCCACCTGTTTGCCCCATTCGGTTTCTCGGTAGTATTGTCTTGCTATTTCCTTGCTAACATGCAACCCGTTATACGTGAAACGACATTCGTCAAGCGTGCCTACGACGTCAACCACCATAAGCTTTCGTGAGGGGTCGTAGGCCAACTCGATTTTTCCGTCTTCATTCACCATTTTAGCCCGCGAAGCCAGTTCGCTAATCAGCTGGTTAACTTTCAAAAGCAATTCCTTTATTTCGAGAACCTCTTTTTGGCTAAGGTTTGCCATTTTTTTTGCTTCTTCCCACGTTACATAACGGTCTTTGTCTTCAAGCTTTGTGCTCACGTCAAAAATGGGCTTGGCAAGTTTTTCACCAGGCTTCGGGTAACGGTCGAGCCCCAACTGTTCAAGCGTCACCGAGCCCTGTTCTAAGCGTTTGAAGACTGAAGAGCCTTCTGGCAAGCCGTTTCGGTAAATGATTTCAAGGGGAATTAGGAAGTTCTTCAAGCTGGGCTTGTAGAAACTGTAGTCATAAACTATTTTGCCTCCATGTTCCACCGGCGTGGGCTTGTAGACGTTTACAAGGTTTACTTCCATTATGTTTGAAGGCTCTTTCAACTCGTCAAAGCGAACGACTTTGCCCGTCTTGTCGACAAGTCCACGGTAATGGGTTAGGATGCCTTTTTCTTCAAGCCTTTCAAAACAGTAGGCGCCCATCATGCATAGTGCTAAACCTTTGCCATCGATGAGGTCTGGCATTTCGCCCCAGTCGAAAACAGAGTAGCGGTCAGAGAAAACAAATCGGCCTACGCCCATGTTGTCTGCTGTAGGCTTTTTGATTATTTGCAGGTCTTTGACGCTGCCCATTCTACGTATCAGCCTATTTCAGTTTCTTAGCCAAGTTGTCAGCTTCCTCAATTTCAGCTTTCTTCGACTGCTGAAGCTGCGTTATCCGCTTTGCCAGGTTCTTATTCTCAAGAGCGAAGATTTTTGCTGCTGCAAGCGCTGCGGCTTCAGGCTCTATTGTCACAACCAAGCCGACGCCGCTTGGAACGCGCAGAGAAGAATAGATGTCTGCACCGCCAAACTTGTCTGAGTAGGGCGGGCAAGCAATAACGGGTCGGACGGTGTTGGCGTCGACGAAAGCGCTTAACGCGTTGCTTCTGCCCGCCACAGTGATGTAAACGGTAGTCTCTGCCTCGTTTTCCTTCAGTATCGCCAAAACCTTTTCAGGGGTTTTGTGGGCAGACGCTACTCTGAGCTCGTATTGCAAGCCAAACTCCTTCAAATGTTTAGCAATCTCTTTGCACCACTCAAGATCCCGTTCAGAACCCATTAGCACGACAACTTTGCCCTTCATTTTTCCGATGACGCACCACACTTTACTAGGAAACTGGGAAACTGGTAATTAAGACTTTTTAGAAACAAAGAAGGGCTACACGGGTTTTGGGCGAGCCCTTTTGTTTAACGTGTTGCTCCTCACGATAGTATGTTGCTCAGCATTCAAGCTCTTGCTCGTAGTGGTCGTGCAACCTAACCCTATTACACTCACCAGTTTGCTCTTCCCCCTTTGAAGAGCTGGTTGTTGTGAGCCTACGAGACCGTGTGGCGCTATCCCCACCACCTGAACAAAACCACGCTCCAATATGGTTCTGTTCCCGTGTAGCCCATAATGAAATGGCTTATGCAATCATTAAAACTTTACCTCAGAACTCGGACACGGCAAAGTTGCACAAAAAAGAGGAGAAGTTTTGTTTTGCTAAGTTGAGGGTGTTTGTGGAGCCGATGGAGGTGGCGGAGGCGACGGAGGCTTTGGGGCTTCAGGGGTTAGAGTGTCCTTCTTTCTAAGCATAAGCAATAACGTAAGTGCTGCGCCTACCGCGGCGATGAGAGCTAAGGCAAGCGTTGCTGCGCTTATTTCAAACCCTGAGGGAGTGATTTCTGAAGCAAGGCTTCCGATGTCTGTTTGCACTGTGCCGAGGTCGGTTTGGATTGTTGCCACTGTGCCGTTTATCGCGGTTACGTTTCCCTGTATCGCGCCCAGCATCGTCTGTATTGTTGCCACCGAGCCTTCAATGGAGGTTACGTGTAGCTGGATGTTTGCGATGTTTGTGCTGATCGTGCCTATGCTCGTTTGGATATTTGTCAGAGTGCCGTTGATTGAGTCCAACCGCGCGTTTATGGCGGTCAAGTTTGCCTTTATCACGCCAAGGTCGGGGATGATTACCGTGGCTATGCAGTTCTCGATGCTGGCAATTTGCGCGTTTTGGCTGGTTAAGGTTTCACTGACCAGAAAGCTGGCAGAGGACGCGCCGAAGCACTCAGCTGAGCTGCCACTGTAGCTGGCTTCAACTACCAAAGTGTAGGTTCCAGCAGACGCAACCACGGGTATGGCATAAGGTATCCGATAAACGCCAAGGGCTATTTGTTCTGTTTCTGCGGTTAGCTCTTGGCTTGAAGCGCCCTCCATATAGTACAGCGTAGCCCGCTCTATAGTGGCGTTTACGAGCCGTCCGTTGTGCGATGTTGTTGCGTAGAACTCGGCTATTTCACCCGCAAAGTGTATTGACCCAACGGTTAACGCCACGCTTAAAGGCGAATCATCCACTATGGTAAGCGGAGCAGAAGCAATCTTCTCTGGCTCAGACAGAGATGGCCCAGTGATTAGGTAGGCTGAGACCGTGTATGTTCCAGGTTCAGCTATGGGAACCGCAAATGAGTACTCGAACGCTCCATCGTTGTCTACGGTAAGCTTATCAGAGCCCCACATCAAGTCAACGAGACTTGTCATGGTTATGTCTTCCAAATAAAGCAGGATGTAGCCGCGCATTGGGAAGCCTTTGCCTTTGGCCGTTACCACTGAAAGCTTTGACGTTCTTTCTGGAGTCAATGTGAGAACTGGCGAGCCCACTATGTACTCCGCAGCAGCCCAGACTCCATTAACGTCTGACACGTTCACCAAGTAAGTACCATTTTCCACTTGAGGAATAAAGAACGGAAATGAAAACGCGCCTTGGGGAGATGTTTGAACTACTCCGTGTGGAGTGATGTTTATTGTGTCAAAGTACGCGGTAAGATTGGCTGATGCAGAATATCCATAACCGTTTACGATACACAAGGTTGATGGGAGACCGCTGGTTTGTGGCCAAAGATTTACTTTTGGAACCACTGTAAACTCTGCGGATGCAGAGTTCATCATCCAGTCCGTGGCTGTTACTGTGTAGTTGCCATTTGGCACTTGGGGAACTCTGAATTTGGATTTAAAGGAGCCTAGAAAGTCTGATTGTGGTGTTTCTGTTGGAGTAACGTCGATTCCGTTGAAGCTTATTGTTATGTTGCTGCCGCTTTGAAAGCCGTCTCCTCTTATGGCGATTTCCTCGAAGCACGCGCCTAAGGTTAGAGTCAACAGGATTCGAGGCATAACCGTGAATGGTGCGGTTGCGCTGTCGCCTGATTCCATGTCGATAGCCGCTATCATGTAGCTGCCAGCGGGAACTGCAGGTGAAGTGATATTCAAGGAGTAGTTTCCCGCATTATCAGCCACGGTCACTCCCAGAAAGATGAAACCTGCAACGTAGATTCCGACTTCGCCGTTCGGAGTTGCGTTGGTTCCCGAAACGGTTACCGTAGTTCCAACAGGCGCGCTTGAAGAAGAAACTTCAATTGTGAGCGGTGCAGCCTTTACCCCTGGTGTTCGAAAGCTAAACACTGTAAATATAGCCAAAAACATCATTAGCATCATCAAGAGTATGGATAGGTTTTTCTTGTAAAACTTCATGTTTTTTGCCTCTTTTACTTAAACAAAGCTTCTAATGAAGCCTTGTTACATTATTTAAAACTTGTCACTCTGAAGCGTCCGCTGCCAGAAAAATGGCAAAGCTTTTGAGACGCGCCCTACTGCTTTTGCAGAAAAAGAGTTTTGTGGCATGTGACTCTACGGTTGGGGGCATGTGTTGTTCATTGCCTTTACCTCGTTGTCTTTCCTATAATCTTTACAATTTAATAAAAGGTAAAACTTATTTCTCTGCGCCCACCGCTAATAAAATAATGAACGAAAACGCCAAACCGAATAGCCTTGCTGAAGTAAAAGACAGACTTGTGGAAAACGTCAAATTTTTTGGAGCAGGGCTCCTCATCGTAACAGTTCTCTCGCTAGCCGCTCTTGCTCCGGGAATAGGATACGAAGTGACAACCAGTATAACTTCCAGCAAACTGGTTGTCGAGGGACACCCTTGCCACGCTACACCGTAACTGGCAACTTGAAATGCAGCTTCAACACAATGCTTTACCCTATCACGTGCATGTTTGGATACGAAAGTTGGCAAGAGTTCACTTTGGTGTCTGAACCTTACGATGAAGGCGGAATTTCCGTAAAAGAAAGAGTGGAAATATCGGCGATACTTAGAGAATTCCCGAAAAACCTGTCCTACTATTTTGCGATAGGATTCGGGATAGCATTTACAGCAAAAAAACTAATTAACAGGTTTAAACACGAACAAAACTAACCTCAAAAGTCAGCTTTCGAAATTATCAAGTAAGCAGCCTGCTCGGCTCAAAACATTTTCGCCGCCTGCCCGCATCATCAACTTCCACATTACAGCAAGAAAAATAGGCTTCCGTCAGTTTGCTAACAAACTTTTTATTGTATGGCCGTAATGTTTGGTTTAGTTGTCTTCGCATCGGGGTAGTCGTCTAGCTTGGTTCAGGATACCAGCCTTATTATTAACGTTAATAGGGCTTAGTAATTTTTGGGTGTTTGTTGTTTGTTCGGTCATTTTTCTGTCTCTCCTTTTGTTTTTACTAAAAAGTTTTCTAGGGTATGGCAGAGCCGAGCTTCTTGCCATTGTATAAGTGTTTGTTTTAGGGGGTGGGTTATGCGGTATTCATAGGCTTTTTTGTATTGCTTTTTAAGTAATCGTTTTTGACGGGTGTAGGAAGAGATAAAATAATATTTCATCTTCTTCCCGCCCGTCGTCTGCTGTGTGCCTATGAATGAGGAAAGGGTATATGCTCGGCAAGAGCTTATTTGTTGTTTCTCTTTCATTGCAAATTCCCGATTTTTTCTTCTAGGGGAATTTGCTCGTTTTGCCTTTTTTCATGCATATAAAATTGCGAGGGAACACGAGGCATTAAACTTTTGCATCACAATTTAATGGAGACGGTTCTCTTGGGGAGGGAGAGCCGAAAAGTTTAAGCCGATGTGCGACGACGGTCGCCGAGCAATTTTGAGAATGGCGCATTTTTTGTATAGTTGTATATCCGTAGGTTTTAAATTTTGAATTAGTAGTATAAGTAGTGTTGCTAATGTGTATTAGCTTTGATGTTTGCGATAGTAGTGAAGCATTTTATAAGTTGAAGAGTTCTTA
>JAWAPV010000020.1:0-12791 GCA_038894255.1 Bathyarchaeia archaeon | reverse complement strand
CAGCCTGCCTTTTTGCTCGGCCTTGGAGAAGAGTTATTGGGCTTCCACATCCTTGGGCTTCAAAGTAAAACTCCTGTTTCTTTTTCATTTGGAGCAGCGTTTTATTTTCTGCCTCGTTTCTGCCCACGATTATTTTGTTCTCTCCCAGCCTAAAATGTCGCCCAACCTTCAGCAACTGCACATCTCTAATTGAAACTCTTTTCTTATGTTGGAACAAGTCTTTAAGCTTATTCGCGAACTCCTTGCAAGTTAACAAGCAGCCTCCAGCAGGGCAGGGATAATCAACTATGTGAAAGTTCTTGGCCAATTCAAACTGCCTTTTTCGGCTTCTGCCTCTAATATCAAGAAGCTTTTCTCTGTTTACCAGTCCTTTTTTTTCAGCTTCTGTCTCTTTCATAAGCTTCGCAGACAACGGTCTAAGAATTTTTCCTTCCAAACCTGCTTCTTTCTCTATAAGGTTTAAGGCTTTCATGTGCTGAGACATTGGTCTTTCGTCAAGAACCTCGCCCGTGAAAATGAACGCAGCACCTATCTTCTTTGCGTACTGCTTCGCTTTTTTGAGCATGAAAATTCTGCAGTCAATGCAAGGATTCATGTTTTTGCCATAACCAAATTTAGGCTTCCTAACAATTCTAAGGTATTCTTCGCCAACGTTCATAACTTTCAACGGGATGCCAAGCTGTTTTGCAGTTTCTGGTGCTCCGCAGCCGCCTTTTTTGCAAAGGCAAAATGGAGACACAAAATTTATCGCTTCAACATCAATATTCTGCTCTAAAATCAGTTTTGTGGCAAGTATGCTGTCTAACCCGCCTGAAAGCATTGCTAAAGCTTTAACTTTTTTCATCAGATTGTATGAGGCTTGGCCTCTTATTTAAGCATCTATGTTGAGCAAGTCTTTCGCAAAGCAAAACATGTCTTCTTTTGCTTCACTTTGTACGTGCGAGTTTTTCATGGACAATATTCAATTTAAGCTTTGTAACCTCCAAAACTTATGGCTAAAAACAAGAAATAAAGAAACAGCAACACGGCTCCTTCACGCCAGCTTATTCTCTCGCTTGATAAAAAGTACCACAAAATAAGATTCGTAATTAACGAGAAAATAGCTAGGTCGGAAAAGGCTGCCATGTCTATTCTTAATGGCGAAGCTACGAGGCTTACGCCTAAAATCAGTGTAATGTTGATAAACGCGCTTCCAACGATGTTGCCAAGCGCCATGTTCAAGTGTCCCCTTTTAACGGCTTCAACGCTTGTGGCCAATTCTGGAAGACTTGTGCCGAAAGCAACAATGGTAGCGCCGATAATCACTTTTGGGACGTTCACGTAGTAAGCTATGTAAGTTGCCGATTCAACAATGAAATAGGCGCTAGCAACCACGCCTGTTGCGCCAAGAATCGTCAGTGCAACATATCTTGCAAGTTTCCGCCTTTCTTCGCCCAAGGCCCCCTCTTCTTTAACCGTCTTCACTTTGGAAAGTTGGTAGATGTAGAACACGAAAATCGCTATCAATATGACTCCTATAAACCTGCTTGCGTATCCCAGATAAAGAAGGGTCAGTGGGACGATTGAGGCTATGAAGAGTCCAAAGTAGAGGCTGCTTAAGTCTTCTTTTGCAATTGTTGGAAGTAAAACGTCTTTATCCATTTTCAAGCTGATCATCAGGAAGCATATACCTAAAATCAAGCAGACATTTGCAATATTTGAACCTAGCACGTTGCCAATTGCCACGCCCATGCTTTCTTGGCCTATAGCCGCAAACACTGCCACGCTGAGTTCGGGGAGCGATGTGGAAAACGCGACTAGAATGAATCCAATAGTGGTTTTTCCTAAACCTGTTATGTCCGCCACTTTAATCGAGTTGTTGATTGCCCAGTCGCTGGCCTTGTCTAGCGCAATTAATGAAGCGAGAAGAATCAATGCGTTTCCTATAGGGCCGAACTCCTCAAACATCATTCTTCACCCATTTAGAACCTATCTTTAAGGGCGTATGTTAAAAGTGTTTTCGCGTTTGCGTCAGCTTGCTGAACGTTGTTGCCTAGACCTTTTAGCCATATTTCATTTTCGTTTCGCAAAGGTTATTTCTTGTTAGCTTAACTAGTATTTGGAAAAAGAGGTTAGGCTCTATGCGACTGGTGTTGCGTATAGGCGGTTCTGTGGTCGCTTCTCCATCAAATGCAGAACTGATTAGCGCATACGTCAAGTTGCTAAAAAAACTGAAAAGACAAGGGCACCGGATTGCGGTTGTAGTGGGTGGAGGAAGCCTAGCGCGCGATTTTATCCGTGTAGCAAAGAGCTTAAGGCTGGCGGAAAAGGCGCAGGATGAGATTGCGATTTCCGTCACGAGGCTTTATGCGCAGCTGTTCCTTGCAAAGCTTGGCGCAACTGGTTGCGGAAGCGTCCCAACGACGCTGGAAGATGCGCTACGCTGCTTGAATGAAGGAAAAATCGTAGTTATGGGCGGGTTGAAACCCGGCATGACCACCGATACTGTTGCCGCGCTGATTGCTAAGCAAATGCAAGCTGAACTTTACATAAAAGGCACTGACCAAGAAGGCATTTACAACAAAGACCCAAAAAAACACCCTGACGCAGTTAAGCTTGACCGCCTAAGATTCAGCGACCTTTGCCAAGTTCTTGCTGAAAATAAGCATAAAGCAGGCATCAGCCAGATTTTGGATCCCGAAGCAGTCAAGCTTCTTCAAAAAAGGCAAATGAAAGTTGTCGTGGTGAATGGCAACAAAACTGAAAACGTGTTGCTGGCCGTGGAAGGCAAAAAAATTGGCACGTTAATAAGCTAGTCTTCTTTTTCGGTGCGACAAGCTTAAATATCATCGTAGATATCGTCGTTGATATCAATGGTGATAAAAAGATGCTTATGAGACACTGGATGAGACACACCGCGGCGGTTCCGAAAGGCTTCATACGTTATCAAGTTCTCGAATCTCTAAGCGAAAGACCAATGTCCGGCTCTGAAATAATGGATGACATTGAGCAAAGAACAAACAAATGTTGGAAACCCAGCCCAGGCTCAATATACCCGCTTTTAGCGTGGCTTCAAGATAATGGCTACATACGCGAGTTACCTACCAGCGAAGGCGGGCTTAAGCGGTATGAGCTTACTGAAAACGGCAAAAAACTGCATAAGGAACTGAAGAAAATAAAAGCGGATTTTGACAAAAAAGCACCGTTCTTTCCACCACCATTTCTGGGCGCTTTGTGGTTCCGAACGTCTCCAGAAAAGACTTTTAAGGTTAGGGAGTCTATGCGAAAAGTCATGGTCGCTTTTTTCGAATTTGGCAAAGCGCTTGAAAACGATTTTTCTGAAGAGTTTGTGGATGTAGCTGCAAAAGTTTTAGATGAGGCAACAGCAAAACTCGAGGAGTTAACTCAAAAAATTAAGAGGAAAACGCGATGAGTGAGGAAGTAATTAGAACAGAAGGGCTAACTAAAGTTTTTAACAAGCATCTGATCGCGGTTGACCATGTTAACTTCAGTGTTAAGCAAGGAGAAATTTTCGGTTTTCTAGGGCCAAACGGCGCTGGCAAAACCACCACGATAAACATGTTAATTACCATTTTGAAACCCACAGAAGGCAAAGCCTCTGTCCTAGGTTTTGACATTGTAAAACAGAGCAACGAGGTTCGAAACGCCATTGGCGTAGTGCCGCAAGAATATACTGCCGACGAAGACCTAACGGGCTTAGAAAACATTCTCCTATGCAGTGACTTGTACGGTATCCCGCGCGGAATTGCAAAAGAGAGAGCGGCTGAGCTGCTGAAGCTTGTTGAGCTAACTGATTTTAAAGACAAAAAAGTCGAAACCTATTCTGGAGGAATGCGCCGTAGACTTGAGCTTGCATGCGGGCTTATTAATAGGCCTAAGGTTCTTTTTTTGGATGAGCCTACTTTGGGTTTGGATGTCCAGACACGCGCTGCAACATGGAAGTATATTCAAAAACTGAAAAACGAGTATGGAATGACACTATTTATGACCACTCATTATCTTGAGGAAGCAGAAGCTCTTTGCGACCGCATAGCAATAATCGACCACGGAAAAATAGTCGTAACAGGTTCTCCCAAAGACCTCAAACAAAGCTTAGGCGGCGACATCATAAACATAAGCATCCGAGAAAACACGGACGTAAGCGAGCTAATCCGCGGCATTGATCATGTCAAGGAAGTTAAATATGAGAATTCTTCCTACCGAATAAAAGCAGAGTATGGAGAGGTAACGGCGCCTTTTATAATTGAAGCTTTGCGAAAGAAAGGGTGCACGGTGACAAGGCTTTCGCTTACAGAACCCACGTTAAACGAGGTTTACCTTGAATATACAGGTAGGTCTATGCGGGACGCAGAAGAATCCATAGAAGCTTTTAGGGCTCAGCGAATAACCATGCGAAGGGCAAGAGGAGGATAAGCTACATGAACAAGCATAAGCCACGCAGACTTCACGGTTTATGGGCCTTGACGAAGAGAGAACTCAAAAAATGGCTGAAAGAACCCGTACTGCTTTTCATGGCCGTGCTCCAGCCCGTACTCTGGATGGGGCTGTTTGGAAAAGCAATGAATTTGGGAGGAATTTTCTCCAGCAGCAACATTAACTTGCCAGATTCCATACCTATCCCCGGCAGCGCCCTAATTCCCCCGCAAGCGGGATACATTTTCGTTAACGGCACAGAGTTTTCGCAGATGTTTGCCAATCTTGGCCCACAAATTCTGCAGAACGTTTTCGGCGTTGAAGACTATTTCAGCTACATGTCTGTGGGCATGATTTCCTTTATCGCCATGTTTACAACAATGTTCAGCGGCATGTCAATAGTCTGGGACAGACGCTTAGGATTCCTAAACAAAGTGTTGAGCACTCCAGTGTCGAGAGGAGCCATCCTTTTTTCCAAGGTTCTTAACGCTGCCTTGAGAGCAATGTTTCAAGCTACCATAATTCTTGTACTTGCAGTGGTTCTAGGCTTGCGTTTCAGTTCCACTTTCAGCATAATAAACATACTTGGCGTTTACGCTGCGATTTTCCTTCTTTGTGTTGGGCTCTCTTCGCTTTTCTTGGCGCTTGCTCTGCGGTCAACGAAGCAGGAAACGCAAATGGCAATCGTGAACCTTATTAATTTACCTTTAATGTTTGCTAGTAATACCTTTTTCCCGATATCCAACATGCCCGAATGGATACAAGCAATCGCACGAGTAAACCCGATTAGCTACTTGACTGACGCGATTAGGCAACTTACTGTGCTACCAATGAACGCCTCGTCACTAACGTTTGACTTCATCTTTCTCGGAGCATTCGCAGCCGTGTTCTCATCTATAGGCATAACCCTTTCATGGAGATATCTCACCAAATGACCGTATTAGCAAGAGAGGAACAAAAATGGCAAACATTGTAGAAGCAGTTAACCTCAAAAAAACCTACATGCTCGGCAAGGTTCCAGTTCACGCTCTCTGCGGTGTAAACCTTAGCATCGAAGAAGGCGAATTTGTCTCCATTCTCGGCCCATCTGGAAGCGGTAAATCAACTTTGCTGAACCTTATAGGTGCTTTAGACAAACCAACAGATGGAAAACTGATGATTGAAAATGTTGACGTTTCATTGCTCAATGACGATCAACTGGCAGACCTCAGGCGGCGAATAGGCTTCGTATTCCAGTTTTTCAACCTTATTCCACGTTTTTCGGCAAAAGAAAACGTTGAGCTGTCCATGGCGATTGCAGGCGTAAGCAAGGCTGAACGGAGAGCACGGGCTGAAAAACTTCTTGAAACTGTAGGCCTGAAGGAACGCATGAACCACAAACCAGCTGAACTGAGCGGTGGCGAGCAGCAAAGAGTTGCGATTGCCCGCGCTTTGGCTAACAATCCACGTTTTCTTCTAATGGACGAGCCAACTGGCAACATAGACTCTAAAACAGCAAGAGAGATTATGCAGCTTGTCAAAAAACTCAACGAAGAAAGCCGCGTTACAATCATCATGGTGACTCACGACCAGCGGTTAGCAATGGAAACAAAGAAAACTTTCCAAATGTTTGACGGAGAAATAGTTAAGGAGACCGTGAACTAACATGAAACTCGCGGATGTTTTTTCATTCTCCTTCAGCGCCATAAGACTAAGAAAGCTCCGTGCCGGCTTGACAACCTTAGGCGTGGTTATAGGAATCGCGGCCATCGTCGCCCTTCTCTCAGTTACCCAAGGACTGCAAGAAAGGATATCAACACAACTCCAGAAAGGCTTAGCAACAGACACGTTAATAGTCACTAAAGGTGGCGGCTTGGGCGTTGGTGCAGGAAGCTCAGGAGGCTCTGGCTTCAGGCTTTGGATAAACTATACAGAAAATATTACTGGCTTGTCTCCAGAGATTGACAAATCAATCGCTATAATTCAAAGAGTAGGCTTCATAAGCTTTAATGGAACCGAACGAAGCGCAACCATTACAGGCATAGATTTCAGAGACTACGCCGACATTTACAGCAGCACTTTCATAAGCGAAAGCGGAACAATCCCGTCAACCCCAACAGACGAAACGGTTGTTGTTGGAAAAAGAATCTGGGATTTTTTGAATTGCAGCATAAACGATACTGTGCAAATAAAGTGGACTAACGCAACCAACCCGTTTAACCCTACAAACGAAACCTACACTGGTAGAGTGGAGGCTTCACTTCAAGAAATCGGAGGCTTCGGCATAGGCGGCCCATCCGACACGGGCGTCTACATTCCGATTTCTTACGCTCAGCGCTTCTTTGGAACTGAGGAATGCGAGATGATAGTTGTAAAACTGAAAAGCAGCGATAAGCCAATAATAGAAAACGTTTCAAAAACCATCACAGAAGCCTTCAACAAACAAGTTTCCGTCATCTCCTCAACCGCAATACTAAACATCATATCAAACGTCTTCTCAATATTGGAACTCTTTCTCGGCGGAATCGCCGCAATCTCGCTTCTGGTGGCAGGCATAGGAATCATGAACATCATGATAGTTTCTTTGATGGAACGCACACGAGAAATAGGCTTATTGAAAGCTTTGGGCATGAAAAGCCAAACGGTGTTGCTGGTTTTTCTATGCGAATCCATAATCATAGGCTTAATCGGCGCAACAATCGGCATATTCTCTGGTTGGGGCTTGGCAAACCTAGTCGCACTAATATTCCGCGGAGGAGGCACAATTTCAATGGGCAACCAGCCTGTCGCGTCTAATGGGATGACAATAACCCCAGTTTTAACCCCAAACGTGATTTTGGGCGCATTAGGCTTCGGCATAGGCGTCAGCGTCATTTTCGCGTTGTACCCAGCTTGGCGGGCGTCAAAACTTAAACCCGTTGAAGCCTTAAGATATGAGTAATGAGGCGCGTAGCTTGAAAAGACTGTACCCAAACCAGCCGCTCATAGGAGTAGGAGCAGTAATACTACGTGACGGCAAAATTCTCTTAGAAAAGAGGCGAAGCGATCCTGGAAAAGGAAAATGGAGCATCCCAGGCGGGCTAGTGGAATTAGGTGAACGCATAGAGGAAACCGTGCTACGTGAAGTTCTAGAAGAAACAGGATTGCAAGTGTGGTCTCCTAAGCAAATTGACGTCGTTGACAACGTTGTGAGGGACGAAAATGGGCAAGTCAAATATCATTTCGTCATCGTTGATTATCTAGTTAGCCTCAAAGGCGGAACGCTGAAAGCAGGAAGCGATGCTGAGGATCTGCGTTGGGTTTCGCTTGAGGATGTGGATGGTTATGATTTGACAAAGACCTTTCGAGAGTTTTTTACAAGAAACAGACAGAAACTAGAAAACTATGCTCGTTGCTAGCTTTTTTATGCCTTTGATTGGGTTGTATGCCAGAACTGTTTTTTGTTATCATTTTAGTTTCTATCATGGTTAACTTGGTTGTATTTACATGAAATTGTCAAGTTAAACTTTACATTTTTAGGCGACTTCAACAGTCATATACATGTTTTTGTTTTTTATTTTGTAAATGCTACAAACTAAACAGTTGTATACAATGTTTTAGCAAAAATATATATGTAAGTTTTAAGGAAGAGACATGACGCAAAAATAGGAGAAAGGAAGAATCGCGTATGAAGTACAAAAAGAGGATTCTATCTACATTAGCACTAGCTGTAATGGCAATGAGCTTAACGCTTTCAGTGATGATGGTTAAATCTGTAAACAGCGAAGGACCAACAGTCTATTTCTCTCCTTCAGACTACCTCTTTGATACGGCTACTGCTCCGATCGGAACAAAATTCAACGTAACCGTTTGGGTTTCCAACGTTGCGTATCCATGGAACCTCATGATGTGGCAGGTCTACCTCAAGTTCGATGATGACTTGATAAACGTAACAACTGTCATTGTTGGCGCCAAGACGGTGATTCGAGGTTGGCCTAACGACAATTTCGGCGGCAAGAACTGGGATGCAGACTACGTGTTTTATGGTCAAGCTGGCGGCGCGATAGGAAACCCGACCTACTATCACCTTGGACCTGGCAGCGGCGCTTTGATGGTCGGCGACCTCGTGATGAGCAACATGGCAGTTGGCGGCGTGAAGAAGCTGTGCACTGTGGAGTTCGAGATTAAGAAGCACCCAGCAAATCCAGGCGAGAAACTTTCGTGCACACTTGACGTTGACAATGAAAACACTTTCCTTTATTCTATGGAAGGAGAAATTCCGAGCGCGAAACAGAACGGCTACTACGAGATTAGCAAGGCAGAGGTTCCGCCGCCGGTTGTTCATGACGTTGCGGTTATCGGCGTTGCGCCTTCCAAGACTTCTGTTGAACTAGGCGAAGGCTTGACCGTAAGCGTAACCGTAAAGAACAAGGGCACCGCCGCAGAAACCTTCGACGTCAAAGCTTACTATGACAGCTCCTTGATTGGAACACAGTCAGTCACGTTAGCCATAGAGGAAACCAAAACCGTGATTTTCAGCTGGACGCCCACCATGGTAGGCACCTTCACAATAAAAGGCGTTGCAGGACCCGTGGCAGGCGAAACTAACACGGAAGACAACACGCTTATAGATGGAACAGTGACAGTGACCTCGCCACCTCCGCCTCCCCCAACGCCTCTACCGCCTGTGGGAACCATTTTCAGGGTAGAATGGACCAACTGGACCTACACTGCGTTGGGTGATCCTTTTGGAGGTAATAACACGTGGCATAACGGAACATATCCCGTCTGGAAGAACTTTACAATAGGCTATTACGGAAGCGATGAACTAGTGTACATATCTGTGCGTTATCCTGCTGCGAGCCCGAGCTTTAAGCCTTCCAGATATGAGATCAGAACGTTTCCGGTGATGCAAAACTGGGGAATAAAGGTCAATCTGGAAGACCGTTTGGTTGAATTCATCGCTGAAAGTTCTGGTCTTGATAATAAAATGTTTGCAATAGTTTCCATCGAGTTCATACAAGGGCCACCGCCGTCAGCGGAAGATGGTACTGTAGAACACGAGTTTGCGGTAACCGTTAGCGAAAGAATCACGCAAGGCCAAACGTTCTATTTGCTTCAACGGACCGACAAGACTCCGCCAACGGTGAAAATAGACTTTCCTGATGCGCAATCGCCTACAGAGCCTGCCTACGTTTTTGTAAAGAAATCAGATGGACATGTTTGGGTGCAAATGCCGAACTGCACTGACAGAGACATACGACTTCTATGGATAAACGGAACGGCAAGCGACGCAGCTTCAGGCATAAATAGAGTTGAAATCTGGATAAACGGAACTTACATGGGCGACGCCAAGATGTCAGGGCCAAGCGGGTCAAAGAAGGTCAATTGGTGGTGGTCGGTTGATCCGTCTAACAATTTGGCTTTCTGGAAGCCTGAATCATGGTTCTACGTGGTGGCAAGAGCGTACGACAACTCTGTTGCAAACGAGAAACTGGCCGTGCCTGGCAATTACGCCAATTTGCCTGCAACAAACTGGATGGACACTCCAAGACACTGGTTCTTCTGGATGACTATTACCAACATCAACGTTGTGCAAGAATGGGTGCCTGGAAACGGAAGACTTGACGTGGAAGGCACTACTGGGTTCTATCCAGGCGGAAAGGTTGAGATATGGATTTCCAACGATTTGTACAACGTGAAGAGGCTTCTTACTGAAGTGACAGCAGACCACTATGGAAGGTTCAAAGCAACAATCCATCATCTTCCAGAACTGCCGCGGAAACCGCTGTGCTCAATGGAACAGTGGAACATCACGGCTATCGACAACAAGAAGAACTGGGCTTCCGACTTCTTCACGATTGTACCGTGGATCACTTATGAGAATACAATGGACCAGACTAATCCTGTGGTTTGGCAGACAACAGTGGCTGGGCACGTTGGCGATACCATAACCGTTTATGGACATGGCTTCCTGCCTTCGAGGCAGCCTACATGGGATCCGTACAGCACCGTGTATGTTCGCATTGTCTATACTGATGTGGCTCCTTTGTCAAGCTGGGAATCGCGAACAGTATTCAACGGAACCTCTTCGACCAACTATGACATACTCAGATGGTATCCAAGACTGAACGAGATTGTTCTGGCAGAAACCACGACCGACGTTAACGGCTACTGGAAGGCAACAATAAAGATACCGCAAAGCTATGGCGGGTTGCACGCAATCTACGCTTACGAATACAAGCTTGTAACTGACTTGGGTATGCCTGGTCCGAAGACCGAGTTTACTTTGGTGAAAAGCGGCTGGCCAGAATGCACTGGAGTGAAAGCTGAAGAGCAGGCGGTGATTTTTGATGTTTGGCCGACGATTGAGATCGTTCCGTCTACTGCGTTGACTGAGCAGTATGTGACCATCAAGTGTGAGGGTCTTCCGCTTCCAAGATACTATAGGCTGTGGAAGAACGCTGTGCCCGTTTACAGTGAACGTGACTGGTGCTTCGTTTTGGACTTTAACAATTGCGAGCAGTGGGTGTTCGAGAACAAGCGCATACGCAACAACGAGTTTGACTTTTCATGGGCCATGGAAATGTGGTATCCGTTCTCGTACTATTCGCCGGACATTGCAAGCCACCTTAACAGTCCTGTCTGGAGTGGTAAGCTGGCTTCGGTGACTATGGACTACACGACGGAGAAAATGCAGTTCCACATAGGCTCAAAGTTCCTCAGGGTTCCGGTGCTTCCTGCAAGCAGATACGACGTGACGGTTTACTACTTTGACAAGAACACTGGTTTGTTCACGCATGACCACGGTGCGGCGACGACTGTGAGCGTGCTGAAAGACCCGTTGCACATCAACATGCAGGTGGGCTCTTTCCACTTGCCAGGCGAGATCGTGGATGTCTTCGTTAATGTTGATGTGGATGGTACGGCTGCGGACGCGACTACGTTGAGCCTGGAGCTTTATAAGGGAGACACTTTCGTTGAGGCTTTATCTTACAAGAAGGTGGCGACTGGCGGTTACGTGGCGACTTTCACGTGTCCAGCTTCGGCGGGCGACTATTTCATTCGTGGCTTTGCTAGCAAGGAGTACGAGACTTTCACGCTTTATGGCTCGGCTATTGTTGGGTTTACGGTGAACCCGGCGTTTAGCGAGCTTAATGCGAAGGTTACAGAGCTGAAGAATACGGTTGCGACTTTGGTGACTGACGTTGGAGTGTTGAAGGTTAACTTGGCTGCTGTGAATGGCACGGTGATTTCGATTAAGGATTCTGTGGCGCTTATCAGGACGGATGTTGGGACTTTGAAGGCTGACGTTTCCGCCATTAACGGCGTGATTAGTCGCCTTGACGGCGACATTGCGGAGATTGACACGGCTATTGGGAAGCTTAACGTGACGGTTAACGAGCTTAAGCCTGTGGTGACGATAACTGGCAAAGTGGCTTCTATTGAGACGATTGTTGGCTATTTGCAGGGCAACGTGACGGTGATAAAGGACGACGTTTTGACGATTAAGACGCAGATCGGCGACGTTAACGTGAAGGCTGACACGATTAAGGGCAATGTTGAGCTTCAGCCTATGACGATCGGGCTTTCGCTGATTGCGGCTCTTGCCGCGATTGCGGCTGCCGTGCTCATACTCAGGAAGGTCTATCTGAAGTAGGCGGCTAGTGCCTATAAGCTAGTTTCCCTTTTTTTCTTTTGTTCGAGTTTATGGAAGAGTGTTCTAGAAGAGGTTTTCATAGTTCTTATATGGTTATATTTGTTAGTATAAGCTGTTGGGTAGCCGCGGGTACGCATATTTGCTGTTTCGGGGGGTGACAAAAATATGACTAAGGGCGATAGGAAACTTATTCTTGTAAGGGCGGATTTACTGGAAAAAGCAGCGGCTATAACAGCGAAGGAGGGTAAGACTCTTTTTGCGTTTACGAACGAGATTTTTGAGCAGGCGATTGAGGCTTATGGCATGGGTGTGAAGCTTTGTGAGGCGCTTGAGTTTTACAAGATGCTGAAGAACGGGAAGAAGTTGAGGTATGCTTTTGTCCCGTCTGACGTTCTGAACTGCGTGGCGAAGATGCTTAGCGCTGCGGAGCGTGACAGGCTTTTGAAGGAGTGGCATGACGCAGGCGAGTATACTGGTAATTATTTGAGGGTTCGCTTTTATGGGCAGGATGGGGCTGAGACGGCGAAGAGTTTTATGAATACGGTTTTGTGGAATCTTGAGGAGGTTGTTGTGGAGGCTGACGGTGGGAAGGTTGAGGTGAAGTGTTTTTGTCCGAGTTTGGGTGGCGAGTGCACGGAGATGTTGGCTTCTTTTTTGCAGGGAATGTTTGCTTCGCTTGGTTATGTGGTGAAGAGTTGTAAGCATCTTAAGGGCATTATTGTGTTGTGTTTGGAGGGTGAGAAGGAAGCGGTTAAGGCGG
>JAWAPV010000019.1:0-12808 GCA_038894255.1 Bathyarchaeia archaeon | reverse complement strand
TGCCGTTAACGATGAAGTTGCGGTTTGGCGCGGGCAGTCCTGCCTGTTTCAAGAGTTTTGATGATATTCCTTCTGCATCTATGACGATTTTTGCTGAAACCTTTGCGATTTTCCCGTTCTGCTTTACAAGTACCCCTTCCACCCGGCCTTTCTCCGTTATTAGGGATTCCACATGCGAGTCTAAGCAGAAACGGGCACCAGCTTCTTCCGCCAGCCCTGCAATGTGCTTGTCGAAAAGGGTTCGGTTAACGGTGCATGTTATAGGTGAAGAAAAGTTTACTTCAAACGTTTCTCCTGCTGGCGAGTGAAAACAAGCTCCTCTGAAAGTGTTTTCTACGACTTCTTTCGGGAGCGGTGCCAACCCGAGCTTTCTTAACCCTTCAATGCTCACGTGGCCTGGGCAGTGGCAAGGCACTCCAACCTCTTTATGCTCTTCAAAAACGGCAACGTCTATGCCGCGTTTGGCAAGGTTTAATGCTGTAAACGAGCCGCATGGTCCGCCTCCGATTATGGCGACTTCTGGGGCGGTTTTCATGGGCTACACGTTCGGCTGGCTCGTTGGCTGCTTATGTTATGAGTTCTACTCGCCTTTTTCCGCGCGCCGTTGAAGTTGTCCGTATTTTCCCGCTTACTTCTAGCCTCATTAACAGTTCGTTAAAGTCTTTGAAGCCTAGGTCTTCATGCTCTTCAGCTATCACTTCGAATAGTTCAGTGTCAGCCATGGCTCCTTTTTTGCTTAGAACCTCTAGCAAGGTAAAGTAGGCGGGGTGGGTTTTCCACGTTTTCATGTTTCAGATGCTCCTAAGCGACTGGCGTGGCTGGCTTCTGCACTTGCCGAACCTGTTGCATGAAGTTCTTGTACCACTTCTCCATGTCAGGCGTGGTTGACGGGCCTGTTTTCTTTAGGGCTTCCTCGAAGTCTTTCATGGTGACCTCTTTTGCGTTCATGTCCCTTCTTAAAGCGTGCATTGCGGCTTCTCTGCAAAGCGCCTCTATGTCCGCGCCTGAATAGTTCTTGGTTATTGCGGCTAGGCGTTGAAGGTCAACGTCTTTCGACAAGGGCATTTTCTTTGTGTAAATGCTGAATATTTGCAGTCTGCTTTTCTCGTCAGGTTCTGGAACGTAAATTAGCCTGTCGAATCGGCCGGGGCGGAGCACGGCGGGGTCTACGATGTCCGGCCTGTTGGTTGCGGCTATAACGACAATGTCTTCGAGAGTTACCAACCCGTCCATCTCAGTTAAGAGTTGGCTTATAACTCGTTCTGTCACGCCGCTGTCGGCGAAGCCTGCACCTCTGCGGGGTGAGAGCGAATCTATTTCGTCAAAGAAGATGACTGCTGGTGCGGCCATGCGAGCTTTTCTGAAAACTTCTCTTATGGCTTTTTCTGACTCGCCAACCCACTTCGAGAACACTTCCGGGCCTTTTATGGTTATAAAGTTGGCTTCGCTTTCAGTGGCTACTGCTCTTGCCAGCAAGGTTTTGCCGCAACCCGGTGGCCCGTAAATGAGTATGCCCTTTGGCGGTTTGATGCCGAATCGCTTAAACATTTCCGGGTTTTTAAGAGGCCATTCTACTGCTTCTTTCAGTTCCTGTTTGACCTCTTCTAACCCGCCTATGTCTTCCCAGTGCACGGTTGGCACTTCAATGTATACTTCGCGCATGGCCGTAGGCGTTACTTCTTTGTAGGCGTTGAGGAAGTCGTCCATTGTTACTTCCATTTTTTCTAGGACGCTTGGCGGTATGCGTTCGTCTTCAAGGTTGATTTGTGGGAGGTATCTGCGCAAGGCTTTCATTGCGGTTTCTCTGCTGAGCGCGGAAAGGTCTGCGCCTGTGTAGCCATGGGTCATTTCTGCCAGTTTTTTGAGGTCAACGTTTTCTGCTAAGGGCATCCCTCTAGTGTGTATTTGGAGGATTTCGTATCTTCCCTGTTTGTCGGGTACGCCAATTTCGATTTCTCGGTCAAACCTTCCTGGCCTGCGGAGTGCTGGGTCAAGGGCGCCTGGACGGTTTGTGGCGCCGATTACTATCACGTTTCCTCTGCTGGAAAGCCCATCCATCAGGGCGAGCAGTTGCGCTACTACGCGTCTTTCCACTTCGCCGGTGACTTCCTCTCGCTTTGGCGCGATTGCGTCAAGTTCGTCTATGAATATTATGCTCGGCGCGTTCTGCTGGGCCTGCTGGAAGATTTCTCTAAGTCGGGCTTCTGATTCCCCGTAGAACTTGCTCATGATTTCAGGCCCGTTGATGGAGAAGAAGTTGGCTTCTGACTCGTTTGCTACTGCTCTTGCTAGGAGGGTTTTTCCGCAGCCCGGCGGGCCGTGAAGCAGCACTCCTTTCGGCGGGTCTATGCCGAGTCTCTGGAAAAGTTCAGGGTGTCTCAGCGGAAGTTCGACCATTTCTCTTACTCTCTGTATCTCTTCATGCAAACCTCCTACGTCTTCGTAGGTTGTGCGTGGAAGACCTTTCCCTTCTGGCGCGGGCTCGTTGAGGATGGTGAGCCTCGTTTCTGCTGTGACCTTTACGATGCCGTGCGGGCGCGTTTTGGTTACCGTGAACGGAATGGCGTGTCCAAGCATCATAACCAGCGTGGTGTCACCTTCGACAAGGGTTCTCTCCATAAGGCGGTTTTTGACAAAGTTTGTAAAGTCATCGTCAACGTTGAGCCGCATGTCCACAGGCGCCAACGTGAGGCTCAAGGCGGTCTTGACTTTTGCAGGCCTAACAATCACGTATTCGTTTATGGCAACACCCGCGTTCTTTCTTGAAAACCCGTCGATGCGCAGTATGTCCCTATTCTGGTCTTCGCTGTAAGCTGGCCAAGCAATTGCGGAAGTAGTCCTCTTGCCCACGATTTCTATCACGTCGCCAGCCGAAATGCCCAGCTTCTGCATAGTCTTCTGGTCAATGCGGGCTATCCCTCGGCCCACATCTCTTTGCCTCGCATCTCCAACACGTAGCTGAACTTCGCTCAAATAGAACACTCCATGACACTAACATAACTGCCGAAACAAAAGCAAGGTCTCATATAAATTCTTTAATCTCAACAAACAACAACACACAAGAAACAATGTTGAACCTATATATAAGGGGCCTAAAACCTCACAGCGCACAAAACCGCGCTCATCACAACCACATGTAACAAGTGTCAAAAATGCAAAAGCACACGTTAATCATAACTGAAAAACCTGACGCTGCCAAAAAAATAGCGTACGCGCTTGACAAAAACGGAAAACCCGAAAAGAAACAAGAAAAAAACCTAACCTACTACATAGCCAAGCGAAACCAGCCAATCACCATAGTCCCAGCACTCGGACACCTTTACACCGTTGCAGAAGCCGAAAAAAGAAAAGGTTGCTATCCAACCTTCCGCTACACGTGGATGCCGCGGTATGCAGTAGAGAAAAAAGCCTACAAAACCCGCAGCTGGCTTGAAGCAATAGCCACGCTTTCCGAGAACGCAGACACGTTCATAGACGCATGCGACTATGACATTGAAGGAAGCATAATCGGCTACAACATACTCAAACACGCATGCGGCAACAAAGAAAGAACCGCGAGACGAATGAAATACTCAACCTTAACAAAAGAGGAGCTGGAAAAATCCTACGAAAATCCTCTTCCCCACTTGGACTTTGCCCTAATTGAAGCGGGGTTAACAAGGCATGAAGTTGACTGGCTTTATGGCATCAACCTTTCAAGGGCGCTAACTTTGGCCGCCAAAAAACACAGTGGAAAATACTCCACATTTAGCACTGGAAGAGTGCAAGCCCCAACCCTAAGCTTCATTGTTTCAAGAGAAGAAGAAATCGGAACTTTTGTGCCTGTGCCCTACTGGGAAATCAAAGCCAAAACAGTAATAGAAAACAAAACCTTCTGGGCAAACTATGCGAAAGGAAAGATAGAGACAAAAAGCGAAGCAGAAGCAATTGTCAACTCTTGCAAAGGAAAAAACGGCACAGTCGAAAAAATCGAAACAGAAACCTTCCTAAAACCTCCACCGACACCCTTCGACCTCGGCACCTTGCAAAGCGAAGCATACAGACTTTTCGGATACACGCCGAAACGCACATCCGACATTGCCCAAAGCCTATACCTCGACGCCTTGATTTCGTACCCCAGAACAAGCAGTCAAAAACTCCCCCCAAACATAAACTACCGTGCAATACTCTCAGCGTTAGCAAGGTTTCCAGCATACCGCCAACCCGCAACCGCTCTTCTCCAAAAGACGCAGCTAACCCCGAAAGAAGGAAAAGCCACCGATCCAGCCCACCCAGCAATCTACCCCACTGGAACGTTGCCAACAAAGACCTTGAACAACGCTGAAACCAAAATTCTAGACCTCATCATCAGAAGGTTCATGGCCGTTTTCGCAGACCCTGCAACAGGACAAAACACTAAGGTCTCTATAAACATAAACAGTCACCCTTTTCAGTTGAACGGTACGCAAATATCAAGGCGAGGCTGGCTGGACTTCTACCAGCCCTACGCAAAAACCGAAGAAACCCCTCTTCCTCCAATAAAAGAGAACCAGCCTATACAAATAGAAAAAGTAGTCCTCGAAAACAAGTATACCAAACCTCCTCCAAGATACACTGCAGCATCCCTTCTTAGGCTAATGGAAAAATCGGGAATTGGCACAAAAGCAACTAGGGCAGAGACCATACAAACCATTTACGAAAGAAAATACGCGAAAAACCAAAACATAACCCCCACAATCCTCGGCTTCGAAGTTCACAACATCCTTGAAAAACACTGTCGCACAATAACCTCGCCCTTGTTCACGAGAGAACTTGAACAAAAAATGGATAGCATTATGGCAAACGAGCAAACGCGCGAAAACATTATAGCGGAAACCATAAGCTCCCTCAAACCCCTATTAGAAAAATTGGAAGAAAATGAAGAAACAATCGGCGCACAGCTAACCCAAGCCATAAACCAAATGAAAAACGAGGAAAGGGCCCTTGGCTCATGTCCAAACTGCAAAACAGGCACTCTAACCATACTATACTCAAGAAAAACAGGCAAAAGATTCGTAGGCTGCACCAACTACTTCAAAGGACTCTGCAAAACCTCTTTCCCCTTACCGCAAACGGGCCGAATACGCAAAAAAGAAAAACCTTGCCTTCACTGCGGCTTTCCAACAATACAAGCCATAACAGCAACTGGGCGCGCGTGGGACTTCTGCCTTAACCCGAAATGCCCCGCAAGAAGGCAAAAGGAAGGGCAAGCCGTTGAAATGCAAAATATGTGATCGAAACGCCGAAAACAACAACTACTGTAAACTCCACGCCAAAGCCTATGCCAACATAACCCAAAAACATGCTTTATGGGAAAAGGCTCTAGGCATCTCGTGGAAAGAGTATTTAAGCAAGATTGCAGACAATCCACTGACAGGAGAATACGCCAAAGAAGTAGCAAAAAACATGCTAAAAGAGGAAGAAGAAAATGTCGCGTAAAATCAAAAGAGGGCTCTCGTCAACAACCTTCACAATAAGCAAGCTATACCAAAACATCACCACGGCGAAGCCGTCCACGTTTATCCTTGCCTTGGTGGTCCTCGGCATCGCAATATTTCTTTACGGCGGTGGGCTCTACAATATTATAATGACTCCATACCCAGCCGTCTACTACCAAAACAGATTTCTGCTGGTTTACCCTGGGCTTTCAGAGCAGTTCATCGCAGACAGCCTTATTTCCATGATACTCTACGCCATGGGCGCAGCAGGGCTAATAATCATGTACCAAAGCACAAAATACGCCTACAAGCCACGCCAAGCCTACATGATGCTGATGGGTGGAATAGTCCTACTACTGCTAGCGTACATATTCATAGAAGCCGTGGTCTACTACAAAACGCACTAAAAAATTTTTTTACCAAGGGTTGCTTTTCAACCCCAATTTGTATGCTGCAAAGTTCGTTAAAAGATGAATTGGCGGCGTCAAGACCAAAGCAGTCAGAACAAGCGGCCACGACAAAAACGGTAAAGAAGCTGGAAGCGAAAACAAGATTGCCCCGACAACAAAATCAACCTGGTCAACAACGGGTAAAGGGCTTCCAGGCTGCAAGTCTAATCTTCTCTTTAAGAAGGCTCCGAACAAATCGCCGCACAAGGCGCCTAGAGACAAAAGGAAACCAAGCCACAAACTATAATTGAAAATCATGCTTTCTGCTAAGCCAACAAGCGTGCCAACAGCCAACCCAGCGAAGAAACCTTGAAAGGTTTTGTTCTTGCCAAATATGGGTTTTCCGTCAACAAACTTTTTTCCGAAATCCAAAGGATGCCCTCCGCCGGCAATAACGGGCACTGCGTTTGCACAGTAGGCTGGGAATACGAACTTTAAGGCTTCAAACGCTAATTCGGCTATTTGCGCGCTCATGGTTCATCAACGGCCTAAACGTCGTGTATCCCCGTTTCGTCAATCTGAAGATTACATGTTTGAGGTAAGGTTTTTGACGGCGCCTTCTCAACCACCGCAACCACTTTCTGCGGCTTCTCAGTAGGCTTCATCTCAATTATCACGTTTGCCCAAAACTTGACGACTCTTGTTGCAACAGGCTCTATGCTTACATAGTCTTCCTTGAAAGAAGTTCGAACCTGACTTAATACCAAAACTGCAATCTTGCGGATTTTTGCGGTCTGTGCCAAAGAAGCCAGTTGCCTGTTGAGCTCACGGTTAAGCTCAAACGCTTTGGAAGGAGCGTTGGAGACTGCAAGCCTGTAAAGCGACGTGAAAGTATCGATAACCACCAGCCCAAACTTGCCAGAAACATAATCTTCCAGCTTATCAACTGCTGTTGCTTGCTCATCGAAGCTACTGGGCTTCATCAAAATAATCAAATCCGCAATTTTCTCTGATTTGCCCGTCATTTGAGAAAGACGCTTCACCGAAAACGTTCCGTCACAATCAACAAACAACGTTTTGTAACCCAGCTTTGCAGCATTCACCGCGCACTGCATTGCCAGTGTGGTTTTCCCAGTCTCTGCTTCTCCATAGATTAAGCTGACTTCTCCTCGCGGGATTCCCCCTTCCAAAAAGGAGTCAATTGACCTGCAACCAGTTGGGATTTTGGCAAGCACGGTGACGCACGTCAACTAATATAAGTCACGAATTTAATAATCTGTTTGGCGTTTGAACATCGGAAAATAGGAAAGCAGCATGAAAGCAGACATTGCAGTCGCGACAGTTTCAGGAAAAGCGTACTATCTCATAGTGAGTGAAATGCGAAAGAAAAATCTGCCCTTCCTCAGCCTAACACCGAACGACCCAATTCCAGCCGAGATTAAGGTGGTAATAACCACGGAAAAAGAAAAACCCTTCATACACCATGAAAAAATCTTAACCTACCAAGACGAAGACGTAGAAGCCTTAATCGACCAAGCACTCCGGATAGTTCAAGGAAAAGAAAAATACGAAAAACTGGTGATAGGAATCGACCCTGGAGAAGTCACGGGATTAGCCGTTTTAGCCGATGGAAAAGTGATTGAAACACAAAACTGTTTCAGCATAACTGAAACATTGGAGAAAGTAAATGAGATTCTGAAAAACTGCAAATGCGCCCAAAACGTTTTTGTCTCGGTAAAAATTGGTGATGGGGTTCCAAAATACAAAGAAGAGCTTCTTCAAGAGTTGGATAAGACCTTATCGAGCAACGTGGTTTTAGAAAGTGTTAGTGAAGCTGGAACAAGCCACTCTTTAAAAGAAAGCTCGCACAGAAGAGGATTGAGAGACATGGCTTCAGCTATAAGAATCGCTGGAAGAAATGGACACGTATACCCAAGGAGGAAAATGAATGAATAGAACCGTTGAAAAAGGGAAAACCCTGCTAGTCGATGGCCCAGCTTCTGTAGCCATAATTTCTGGCAAAGTGGAAATATTCGGTTTCACTCCAAACACTGCAAGCAGAATTGTGATACGTGAAGGCAAAAGACTGCCTTTCTTAGTGTATGAAACAGCAACCTTCGACCTCTCCTTGTCCGAAACTGCAGGAGTGGAAGAAGTTGAATTTAACACGATTCCCATGTCTTGGGCCAACGCGTTTGACGAACTTTCAAGAATGGAAACAAAACCTGTTGTCACGATAGTTCTGGGTTCTGTTGATTCGGGAAAATCAAGCTTCTGCACATATCTCGTAAACCGCCTCCTCGGGCTTAAGAAAAAAGTTGCAGTTTTAGACGGAGATATCGGGCAGTCAGACATCGGGCCGCCTTGCGCGGTTTCCTACGCTTTTGTGCCGAAAGCGGTAACCGACTTGTTCAATTTACAAGCAAAAAACGCAATGTTCATCGGCACTACTTCGCCAAGCAGAAACAGCGAAAAGGTAATTGACGGGTTGGCTATGCTGAAAAAAGAAATTCTTACAAACAACCCTGACTTCATAATCATGAACACCGATGGGTGGATAGAAGGAGAAGACGCTGTTCGATATAAGATTCGGCTGGTTGAAAAAACCAACCCAGACGTTGTTTTCTTTATCCAGCAAAAAGACGAGTTAACTTTCCTCGCAAACGCCCTTGAAAAATTCAGAAAAATCACAGTAGAATCCCCACCAGTCATAAGCCAAAGAAGCAGAGAAAAACGCAAAAACCTACGCGAGCTCGGCTACGTAAAATACTTGAGGAACGCAAAAGTGCAATCATCACCCTTAGGCTGGCTAAAAATTGAAAACGACGAAACCTTCGGTTTAGGCAAAACTTACACGAACATGAAGGAAGCAAACAGGCTATATGCTCTTCTCGGAATGAAACCCTTGCACGTTATCGATCAAGCAGGCAAGGTTTCCATAATTGTAGGAAGAAAACGCTGGGTTGACGTGGAGAAACTAAAGAAAATTGAAGAAGCCTTTAAGAAAAAAGTGGTGCTTATCCGAAAAGGCGAAGAAGAAGGCCTTATCATGGGATTGTATGATGCCCAAAGAAAGTTCCTTGGAATAGGCATCTTACAAGAGGTTGAATATCTCAAGAAAACCATAAAGATCTTGACGCCCGTTTCAAAAGGCATAGCTATCGCAGCCCTTGGAAAAGTGAAACTTGACAGGAACATGAAAGAAATTCCAGCCTTTGAAGAAACCTTCGATGCTTCATCGTTTAACAAGCTTTTCTAAAAAACCGGTCAAGCTCCTCACCTAAGGCTCCATCCACGTCTGGCAGAACACGAAGATTTTCTCTTAACCAAAGAGGCAAAAAGCTTCTGCAGTAAGAAGAAGCAAAACGGTGATCCAAAAAAACTATGGCCCCCTTATCTTCAAGCCTCCTTATTGGTCTGCCAGCACTTTGCGAAGCCTTTTTCATCGCAGGCAAAACATAGCCATACTCACGCCCATACCCTGGAAAGCGCCTCTCGAAATAGTTAATTTGCGCTTTTACTCTTTGAGTGGGCTCAGCATAAGGCAAGCCAACAATAGCCACCGAGTTCATCTCATCTCCTGGAAAATCAACACCTTCTGATGTGCGACCGCCCTGTACGCCAAGCAGAACGGCTCCTCCACGTTTGCTGTACGCTTTGAATTCGGCTATCATCTTCTCATTTTCTCTCGAACTCATGCTTCTATATTCGCAAAAGAGTGGCTTGCTCAAACTACTCTTTAATCCTCCCTCAAGCAGTTTTCCCAGAACCTCGTAGGACGCGGTAAAGATTCCAGTGTTTGCAGGCGTGTTTTGAACAACTTCTTTTATCCGCTTTATTATCTTACAATACATTTCAGGTCCTCTTTTTTCCATCGCGGTTGAAACACCGCAACTAATTAGAGGCAAGACATGTTCTTTTGGGAACGGCGAAGGCACAAATTCTTTTATTGTGTCTTCCGGCATGCCTGTTATTCTCGCATAAGCGTCGAGCGGCTGCAGAGTCCCTGACATAACTATAGAGGAGTAAACTTGTGAAAACACGGGTGCCGTAATTCTTGAAGGGTCGAGAGCAACGATTTCCAGTTTTGCCGTAGGCTCGTTGCGTTTGGACATGTATTTAGTTAATGTTCTGATGAAGGATTCATCTTCAGCGGTTTCAAGCCATCTAAGAAGAAAAGACGCCATTATGTAGATGTATGACCGAGGATACTTTCCTTCTAAAAGCATGCTCCGTTTTATCGTGGCTCCTACACTGTTTAAATGTTCAAGATAATTTTGCAGTTCGCGTGCGTCAACCTCTTTTTCAACAATTTCTAACAGAAAATCGGGAGGAAGCAGTTTTTCCTCGGTAGCGGCTTTCGCTTTTTCTTCTATTCCCTTTTTGAAAGTCTTTGCAAAACTTGCAATTTCCCTGTAATCATGCTTTTTTGCTTCAACCTCAGCTTGCCGCACAATAAAAAGTGAAAGAGAGCTACTTGCAATATCCGCGGCTGTTTCTGGAAGATTATGCGCCTCATCTACCACGAGAATGATTTTAGATAGCGGGGTTTCCAGATTTTTCAAGAAGAGGTTGCGAATAGCGGGGTCAAAAACGTAAAGATAGCTCAAAGAAATGACGTTCATTCTGGAAAGTGATGATTTTGCAAGTTCGTAGGGACAAAGATTTCTTCTTTGGCAAATTCTCTTAATTTCTGAGGCGGTGCATGGTTGGAGAATTACTTGCTCTAATATTTCGGAAAGGTCTTCAAGCTCTTCCTTTATGTTCTGATAGTAAAGGCATCGATGATTCGCTTTTAACGCGTCGCAAAGTTCCATAGCGGTTCTTGCGTCAACCGCGTGTCCGCTGATGAGCTTGTTGAGGCACATTTCGTGCCAGCTGCGAATCGAAATTCCCGAAACTTTTTGCTTCTTAGAAATCGCTTGCAGTTCTTCAATGACGCGGTCATGTTGGCGATGCGTTCGCGCCACATACAAAACAGTCTTTTCTCTTTCTATGGCTGTCGGAAGACAAGCTGAAAGTGCAGCTACAGTCTTGCCTAATCCGTTGCTTCCTTCAATAAGAACTGAGCGTCCTTCATCAACTGCTTTGAAAACAGTGTCTATGAACTTGGCTTGGGATGGCCTCACTTCAGCATAAGGAAAAAATTCCTCAACCCTTTGACTCAGCCTAATCACTTCCGCCTTTTCACTTCCTTGCTGAACAAAAACTGCTTATTGGGCATCGAGAGCACAATGGTTTTCTGGCTTTACAATACGTTCTTCCGTGACGAATCAGCAAGACATGCACATCCAAATAGTCATTTGGAGAAAAGAGCGATTGAAGTGAAGTGCGCACAAGCTCGTAGTCTGCTTTATCACTTGCAAACCCTAACCGTTTTGCCACTCTATTAACATGCGTATCAACTGGTATAGTGGGTCTTCTTGCACAAAAGAGCAATACGACGTCAGCCGTTTTGGGTCCAACCCCCCGAATTTGCATTAGCTTTTCCCTTGCTTCCTCAAGAGGCATGGATAAAGTTGGCTCTAAGCTGCTACCGAAGTCGTTTAGAATGGTCCTTGAGGCTTGCTTTATTGTTTTGGCTTTGCTTCGGTAAAGCCCAGCCACCTTTAAGCACTCTTCAATCTCTCTTGTCTCGGCGTTTGCAAGAGTTCTTGGCGTTATCTTGAATTTGCTTGAAAGTTTTTCAAAGGCTTTAGCCGCGTTTTTGCCAGAAGTGTTTTGCGAAATTATTGTTGCTATTAACGTTTTGAACGGCTCACTCGGCGAAGTCCTTGGTTTTGTCGCTGCAAAGTTTTTTCGAAAAACCTGAAGTATGGTTTGTGCCTGATTTTTGTCCATTCTCAGAGCATCGCCTTGTTTTGAAAGTAATAAATAGTGATTGCGTGAAGCTATTAATAAGCAATGGAGACTTTGGAGATGGAACGCGCAAGAATAATCAAAGACGAAATATTTGAGCAAAACATGCATTTTCTGGCTGTCTATCTGGAAACAAAAAACTCGTGTCTGGTTCTTCTTAGCGAGAAGGAAGACAAGCTTGGGACACTTGCAATTGCGGTTCCAAAACCTAAAGACACCCTTTCACCGCCAACATCTTCCATTCTGCTAGGCGACAAAAACGCCATCTCCGCCCGCATGTTTGCCGAGTACATAGCCGCAAAGAAAGAGAAAATCGCCCTAGTTTCCGTATACTTGGAAACGGTCACAGAAGTTCAAGCACAATCCTTCTTCAAGAAACTAATCGAAAAGGTGGTTCGCTTGGAAACCGAAGGGCAAAAGGAGGAAGCCGCAACATGAGCCTCAGAGAGTTCCTTCTGCAAATGGAAAAAGAGAAAGAAGTTCTACACGTGACAGACCCTGTTTCGCCGAAGTTTGAAATCACATATGTCCTGAAGAGCTTTGATAAGCAAGGCCCAGTTTTGATGTTTGAGAAGGTTAAGGGTTGCCCTAACAAGATTGTGGCAAACGTTTGCGGGTCTCGGAAACGCCTTTGCACAGCATTAAACGTCAGCGGCGAACAGCTTTACAGAAGAATGCTGGAAAGTTGGCGTTGCGGAGAAAAACCGAAAATTGCCAGCAGCGGCGCAGTGGAAGAAAAATGCGAGAAAAATGTTGATTTATCAAAACTTCCCATACTGACGCATTTCGAAAAGGATGCTGGCGCATACATAACGTCAGCCGTGGTTCACACAAAAGGCTTTGACGGGAAAACCGAAAACGTTTCCATACACCGCCTCCAAGTCTTAAGCAAGAAGCTTCTAGCTATCCGCTTAGTTCCACGACACCTTTATCAACTGTGGACCATGGCAAGAGAAGCAGTTATCCGACAAGATCGGACGAACGTCGCGATTGTATTCAATCGGCTGGTCCGCGACAGATGAAAGAGAAGGATATGCCAAACCCCAACATACAATGGCCGCCATGCATCCATACCGCAGCCGCTTCATGAAGCCGACACTCCCG
>JAWAPV010000018.1:5682-13210 GCA_038894255.1 Bathyarchaeia archaeon | reverse complement strand
ATTTGCTCGGGTTTTGTCAAGAGACGGTTTGCTAATGAGGTGAGAAAGGAAATTCCAGCAGCTAAGGAGAAAATGAACAGTGTGGAGAAGGGTATAACGGTCGGAAGCAAGCTCATCTTGGCATCATCCTTCTTCCTTTCAATGTTTTGCGTGTTTTCTCGCTGTAAACCGTTATTTTGAAATAGCCTCTGGCATCCATGATTGCTGTCTGGGTCATGTTTTATTCTCCAAATATCTTTCTAAACGCTGGAATAGTCTCAGCTGCTCTTTCTTTAACCAGTATCTCATAGTATTGATAGATTATTCCTACCGAAAGGAGGATACCCATTCCTGAACCAAAGACGCCAAAAAAGTCGGACACGCCCGCAACCAAACCTACTATTATTCCGCCGAGTATGGTTACCGCGGGAATGTAGCGCTTCAGAAGAGCCTCAATAGCCTTGTCAGACCGGCGGTACCCTGGAATCTGCATGCCGGCCCCGACTAGCTGCTTAGCAACTGTTGACGGGCCTAAACCGCCAACTTCAAGCCATGTTAGCGAAAAAATTATGCAGAACCCTACAAGTATGCCAAGATATCCGAGAGCTCTAATAGGGTCTTCCATAACGTTTACGAAGTTGCGGGGAGCCGTTACATAATAAACTAAACCGCCTGAAGGATTATACCCTGTTATTGCTCCTGTGTCGTCTCTTACCGGGGTAAATTGCCCAAGAAGGTCGAGCCAGAAGTTTCCGTTTCTGGCGCCTCCCATGCTCCAGAAAAGCTGAGAGAAGAAGTACACGTTTGCAAATAGGGCTGACGCGAAGATTACTGGGAGGTTGGATACGTACAAAAGCTTTATTGGGTATCGGCTGCGGTAGCCTCTGTAACCCGCGTATGTTAAAGGCAGTTCCACACGCATTCCTTCAACGTATATTATAATCAGAAAAGCTATTATCGTAGCCACAAAACCAAGCATTGAAGGATTCTGGCTGTTGAACACGAAGGGTTTCTGCGCTTCTGTGGGATCAGCTATAGGATTGTGTCTAAGCCACAGAAAAGAGACGGGAACGCCTGAGGAGATAACTTGGCCCAGAGCCACGAAGAACCCGTATGCATGGTATTCGCCGACCGCGGGGATTGGTGAAAAAGCTTGCCAAAAGATGTGTTGAGCCACGCCGGCCATGATGAAGAGGCTGATGCCGCTTCCGAAACCCCATCCTTTCTGCAAAAGCTCGTCCAGCAACATAACAATTATTCCGGCGGCAATCAGCTGCAGCAAAACCACTACGGCTATGGGTCCGGCTTTGGCTGATTCACCGTACATTCCGCCAATTATGTAGGCAAACGCTTGCACGCCTGTCAAAACTATTGAAAAGACCTTGCTTGCAGTTGTGAATAGGCTTCTGTCTTCAGGTTTTGACATGTCGCATTGTATCATTGCAGAGCCCACCAGCAACTGAAGTATAAGACCTGCAGTTACTATGGGGCCTATTCCAAGCTCCATGAGGGTTCCGCGGTTAGAGGCAAATATTATTCGCAAAGCGGCAAGCTCTCCCAGAGCTGTCCTTGAGACGCCGAAGAGCGGAACCTCGGACATTACTAGGTAAATTATCAGCGCAAGGGCTGTCCAGAAAAGCTTCTCGTTAAATCGCACTCGACGTTCTGGAGCCTTCACTTCTGGGATGACTCTTGCCACGGGTTTGAACAGGTTGAGGAATCTGCCAGCCATGTTCTAGCTACTACTCTCCCTTTTCCTCTGCTTCTGTCAATATTTCCCCGCCAGCGTCTTTAATCTTTTGGGAAGCCTTTTCGGAACAGGTTGCCACTTTCACGGTTAACGGCTTGCTGATTTTCCCTCCACCAAGGAGCTTCGTGTAGCCAAGCTTGTCCAAGTCAACAAAAAGCTTGTCTTCTTTTTCCACAGCCACTTTCCCAGCTACCTCTTCAAGCTCGCCGATGTTTATGGTCTTGACTTTTTGTTTGAGTTTTCTTATTGAAGTGAAACCTTTCTTTCCAAAGTATTCAGGATCATATTTCACAACGTAGGACCACTTATGCTTGTGTCTCCCAACTTTGCGGTAAGGCTTGGCTCCTTGATCCCTGTGCTGGCCTACTCTGCCCCAGCCGCATGTTCTTGAGCCACGCTGTTTTCGGCTTTTCCTAAGTTTCGTCGGCATTTTTTAACCAGCCATTTTGTTAATTGTTTTCTCTTCCACAGCCTTTTTGAGCTTTACTTCAAGCACGCCATTCTTATATGTGGTTCGCATAGTTTCTGGAATCACTTTCGCTGGAAGATTTAAACTTTTATAGAATTTTCGATCCAAAGCTTTAGCGGACAAGGTTAAACGTTGGTTTTTCACGTTTATTTGAAGGTCTTCTTTGGCGAAGCCTGCAAGTTCAACAACCACGGTGATTTCCATTTCTTGCGCAAGGATGTCAATAAGCGGATCAAGCTCCTTTGCTTTGCCGCACAGGCAGATTTTGGTGCTGCGACCCTTGTTCGTGCGAGTTTGCCTTTTTATCCAAAGGTTCTCTGTCTTAGATTTTTTCTTTTTCGGTTTTCGCAGGTTTTTAAATATGTTGAATCTCTGCAGACTCTTTTTGCTTCTTCGCCACCTTGCGCTCATGTCTCCTTCTCCTAGAACACAATGGCATTCGAAAAGTAACTATAAAATGTATCGCCGCGAAAAGATGCGAGAAAATGGTGTTTAAGCCATCCGCTTTATTAATTCGTTGATTTTTTCGCCTCTATAGCCGAGTTCACCGTAATATTTGTAGCCTTTCTTTATGCTCTTCTTGAACCCCTTACTTGGAGGATGCAACTTGAAGACGGGCTGAATGTTAGGCAGTTTCCAGTACTCGACAGCTCCTTTGTAGACTGCTTCAGCCAGCTTGTCCACCGACTCATAACCAATTTTCTTCAGATACTCCTCAGAAAGTTTTTTGTTGCCAGCAAGCCTTGCTCTCTTGTTCAGCAGAATCTTGAGGGTTTCTTCAGAAACCTCGCCCCATGTAATGTAGTTTTGCGCTGCCTTCAGCATTCCAAGAAAGGATGGCCGATCATCAATAAGCACAGCGTGATTGTTTCTTGTTAAATGAAGCATCTTCAATGTTTCTCTAACTTCAGCGCGTGCGCTAACTACGCCGCGAATTCTCACGGCGACTAAAGGTTTCCGCTGTGCTGTCTCCTCGCTCACCTATGCCACCCAATCCTCTGGCGTTATTAGAGTGTAACTGTTTCTTAAAGCGTTAAAAACTGCATAAGCAAAAGATGGAACCGTTCTTGTCGATCCAAAACTCCTAGTCCAGCAGTCTTTTATTCCAGCAAGGTTGAAAATAACTTTTGCAGTTTCACTTGCAACCAGCCCCAAACCACGCGGACCAGGAATGACGTCGATCTTTACACTGCCGCATTTTCCTTCGACCTTGAAGGGAACAGAATGAGGTTTTCCACAACCGCATTCCCAGCTTCCACATCCCCGCCGTACAGGCACTATGTTTAGACGCGCGTTTGCAGCAGCTTTTTCTATGGCATTTCTCACCTGGCTTGCTTTTCCGAAGCCTAAGCCGATATAACCGTCTTTGTTTCCAACTGCGACAATGGCTTTGAATCGTGACTTTTCTCCCGCGTCTGTCTGCTTCTGAACCAAGTTTATGTTTATTACCTCTTCCTGCAAGTCTGGAAGCAAAGCGTCAACAATTTGGGCTTCGCGAATTTGAAGGCCGCCCATAAAAACTTCTTCGATTGAAGTTATCCTGCCTTCCTGAATTAGTTTTCCAAGCCTGGTTTTTGGTACCCATTGCTCCAAGGTTTCGGAAGCTTGACGTTGAGATTCTCTTGGGCGACGTTGTCTGCTCAAGCTTTTTTACCTCCCTTTTTAAACTCTTCCGCGATTTCCTTTTTGACATTAGCAAAGATTTCAGGCAAATTTTCAGGAGAAAGTTTTTGTTCCAAATACTTCGAGAACCTTGTTTGATAACTTTCAGGAATGGAAGCTAAACTTTTAGCGTATTCAGCAACATGCTTGCCGTCTATTCGCTCATTTTCTGGAAGCTTCTCCTCGCTATGTGGAACTTCGACTCCAGCATCAAGAACCCCTTTTAACGCAGCAAAGATTCTTGCGCCTTTAGTTGGTGAATGCAAACCCACATCCAAGATTGCCTCGTCTACGCCTTCGGTTTTTGCTTTTAAACCACAGAGGAACCCTGTGAGGTAAGCAGCAGGCAAGTTTCCTTCTGAAGCTTTCCACCCATATTTGGCTAGCTCTCGACTGTGTGCAGCAACAAGAACTTCGTCTCCATGAGGCTTTGCGGAAATAACTTGCGCAAGCATGTGTCTAAGTGAGCCTCGAACTACTATTCGGGGTTTTCCAGAAAGTATGAATGCTTTTCTGGCTCTATAATCCGTTTTTCCGTTTCTTCTCCGCCGATAAGGAAGGCAATAACTAGCTTGCTTGGCCACTTAACGTTTCCTCCAAAGATCTTGAGCTTTCAAATGGCGTTCCATGTCCGCAATCGAGCTAAATTTTCCGCTGTTGGCTATTCGGTAGGTTTCTCGGTAGGTTTTTTCTGTTATTATCTTCTTTTCCTTTAATGTGCGAAGCCGCTTTCTTAAGGCTCGTATCTTGGTCATCCAAGCTTTCTTCTTAGAAACTCGTGCGTGATGCGCTCCTGTTTTGCTTCCAATTCCCCTTCGTAATCCTTTCTTTTTCTTTCGATGCAAAATGCGGGCTCTTGCTCGGCTTACTCCTTTTTCAGGCCGCGGTTTGATAGCTCCTTCATGTATCAATGTTCTGATTTCGTCCCGCGTCATCGCGGTCTCCGCGTCATCTATTCTGTCGGGGTCAATCCACACGCGGTTTTGTCCAACCTTCAGGATTTGCGCGGCTAAACGTCGCTGCGTCTTGAGGTTCGTCATGGCTTTTCCTCTGCTCCTTTACTTTTTTTCGCTTTGCGCGCCTTCGGTTTAGGTTTTTCCACTTTTTCTGCTTCTTTCGGTGTTTCAGTTTCCACGGCTTCTTCCTCAAGTTTTTCTTCAACTGGCACGTGTTCTTCCTCAGCAATTGGCTCTTTAGCTTGTTTTGCGTTTAGTATTCGTATCTTCTTCTTTTTTGCCTCAACCAATATTTGGGTCCTTTTTCGTTTGCCAACTGTGTGAGCAATCCGTGCAACCTGAGTCTTGGGGTCAACATGTTCAAGGTCTGCTGCATTGTAAACCAGAACTTCTTGGCATCCTGACGGATGGAACCCTCTTACTTTTTTTGGTCCCCTGTAGCCTATGTTTACGGTTGGCGGCCAACCCTTGTATTTAATCCGCATTTTGTGGTCTAAGCCTTGAGGTCGGCGCCAGTTTTTCTTTATGCGAACGTATCGCCAGCTTTCAGGTCGAACAAAATCAGGTTTTCTACGTTTCAATCGTTGCCTCAGCCTCAAAGCTTTCTCTGCTGTTTTTGAGCCTTGATCGCTCATTTTTCCATTCCCTCGCTTCGTTCATACACGTATATGCCGTCCAAGAAAATCCTTGGGTCTTTCCGTTTTACTTTGGTTGCTTGTTCGATGTTGGCTGCAGTCTGGCTTACGTCTTCTATGTTTATGTCTTGCACTAGAACGTCTTCAGCAGAAACTTTGACGTTTGCGTTGCCGATTATTTTTGCTTTTCTTGGGCTTCGCTCTCCTGTAAAGTTTTTAATTAGAACGGTTTTGTCCTTCACTTCCACTGTTATTGGAAAATGTGAAAACACTATTTTGAGTTTGTAGGTGAAGCCTTTCTGAACTCCTGTTATCATGTTTTGGATGTGCGAGCAAACTGTTCCAACAAGGGCTGCTTCTTTTTTCCGAGGCCACTCTGCCCAAACACGAAGCGTTTTGTTTTCAAGTTCCATTTTTATTTTAGCTTGCGGGAAATTGCGTTTAAGAGTTCCTTTTGGGCCTTTAACTGTGACTTCTCTTCCATCTAGAGTTACCTCAACGTCGTCGGGAACTTGAATGGTTCGTGAGAGTTCTGCTGGCCGCATTTGAAGCATCACCTTCCTAATAGACGAACGCTAAAAGCTTGCCTCCAGTATGTTTTTCTCTTGCTTCTTTGTGGGACAAAACCCCGCGCGGCGTGGAAATCACTATTATTCCCATTTCTCTTGATGGAAGAATTTTTTTCTCCCATTCCTCAAACTCGTCTACTCTCACAGAATAACGAGGTCTAATTGCGCCGCATTTGTTTATTCTGCCCAGCAGTTGAACTTTGAACTTTCCTGAGCGGCCGTCGTCTATGAACTCGAACTCTCCTATGTAGCCGTTCAGCTGGAGAATCCTCAAGACTCTTCCCAGCAGTTTAGAGGCTGGACTGATTACGCATTCGCGTTTGTTACGCATCTCGTTGTTCACGATTGTTGTCAGTCCATTCGCCAACGTGTCCATCATCTTTTCCTCGTTATTCATATTTTTTGAATCCGATTTTTTTGGCCACTTCCCTAAAACATTGCCTACATAAATATAAATTGTAACGTCTGATTACAGGTCCGTAGGAGCCGCATCTTGCACATGGTCGGGCGCCTTTGCCGTATTTTCTTTCCTTCTTAGGTTTCTGTTTTCCCATGTTCATACCCCTAGTTTTATACGATTTCTACTCCTAACGTGTTTTTTACGAATACCATGGATTCTTCTGGTTTCAAAAGGTGTTTAGAGCCAATTTTCGCCTTTCTTCTCTTGCGGTTCTTCACGCGGTAGCCCGGACGGATAAGCGATACACATACGTCCATGCCGAATATGCCTATGTCTGGGTCGTATCTGACGCCTTGGATTTCAATGTGTTCTTTAATGCCGAATGAGAAGTTGCCATGCGCGTCGAAGCTTCCTTTAGGGATTTTCCTGTCTATTACAGGTAAAACTTTGTTGAGGAAGTCGATTGCTTTCTGTTTTCTAAGAGTCACCATACACGCGATTGGTTCTCCTTTTCTAATGTTGAAATCGCGTATGCTCTGTTTCGCCTTTCGCTTGCATGGAACTTGCCCAGTTATTTCCTTCAAGACTTTTGCCGCTTTTTCCAGAGGTTCACCTGACTTGCCGACACAGAGGTTGACGACAACCTTGTCTATTTTTGGTTTCAGCATAGGCTGGGTTTCCCACAGCTTCATAATCTCTTCTTCTGACAAATCATGCACCCTCCGGTAGTGAAATCAGAGGCTGGGTTTCTCCTACTGCGAAAACAAAGTTCATAATCGTTTGATAACGGTTGCCTTGGGCGTCCTCGATTGTTACTAAAGCGTTTCTGCGTTTCTTCCCTTCAGCCCTTTCAATTTCAACTATTTTTCCATGCTTTCCAATGTTCTTTCCGCCTGTTATCATCACGAAGGCTTTTTCCTTTATCCTCAGCGAGCCAGTTGCTTGCCGCTCTGGAAGGCTTAGTTTCAACGTGTCAAGAGTTTTGTAATCCTCTTTTGACGCGTCTGTCTCGCTTGTTTTAAGTATGATGTTTGAACCGTCGTGAAGGTTAAGTTGTACGTGTCCACTGTCGAGAATTTTCTTGTCTTCGATTCTGCAAAGCTTAAAG
>JAWAPV010000018.1:0-5672 GCA_038894255.1 Bathyarchaeia archaeon | reverse complement strand
TTAAAGTTTGCTTCTTCTTTTTCGATAGGATGTAAAATTAATCCCTTGTATGAGGGTAAAACGCGGTAGTTCTTGTCGATGGATGGTATGGAGATTACGTCTCCTAAGCCAACAGGAAAGTCGTCGCTTCTTCTGATTTTTCCATCAACAAGTATTTCTCCGTGAGAAACCATCAACTTTGCTTCTCTACGGGTCTTAGCAACATTTAAGATGTCCCGCAAAACTACTGCCAAAGGAAGACAATGTTCTTGGCTGTGCGCGCCCGGGGAGGGCTTCACGACCCAAGTGAATTCTTTCCGGTGGATTGGCCAGAATCGCGGTGCAGGTTTGCGTTTTAACGCGGTGGATGCTCCTTTTCTTCCCATTCTCATGCTTCTCCTTTTTCAGCTTTCTTGGCGGGTTTCCGCTTTGTTGTTCGCTTAGCTTTTGCTTTCTCTTTTGCCTCAGTTTTTTCCGTTTTTGGTTTTCTCGCAACTCTCCTCTTTCTTACAACCTTCTTTTCTGCAACTTTTTCCTTCACCGCCACTTCCTTGGGAAGGACTTTCTCTTCAACAATCTTCTTGGGTTCTACTTCTTTTGCTGGAGCCTTTTCAGTGACGACTTCCTCAGCTTTCCTGCGGGCTTCTTTCTTTCTCTCAATAATTTTTTTCCGCCATTTATCATCCATGTTCAAGTTTATGATCATGACTTTGGAGGGATGAACTGGCGCGGGGATTGCTGTTCCATCAACTTTTTCTCGCGTCAACCCTTCCACGTAGATTCGGTATTTTTTGCGGTCTACCCTGGTTATTTTTCCTTCAAGGCCCTTGTGGTCTCCACGCAAGATTCGAACGGTGTCGCCAGTTCTTACGGGGAGAGATTTTATTTTGTGACTTTTTTCCAGTTCAGGAGACAAAGGCGAGGCGAAAAACTTGTAGCGGATGTGTGCGGGGGCTTTGAAGAGCATTTTTCTTTGTTTAGAAGGTTTTGCCGTGGTTTTTAGTGTTTGCATTTTCTGTGCCTCCTATACTATTATGGTGGCGGCGCTTGCAAGTCTTGGCCATCTTTCAGCAGCTTCTTTAGCTACTGGACCTCGGATTTCTGAGCCTTTCATTTCTCCTTCTGGGGTGATTATAACTGCGGCGTTGTCTTCGAACTGCACCCAGACGCCGTCGCTTCTTCTGTAGGGTCTTCTTTGCCTAACTATTATTCCTTGGAAAATCTTTTTCCGCATGTCGGGTGTTCCTTGTCTAACAGAAACGGTTACTTTGTCGCCTACGGTCGCGGTTGGGTAGCGTCGTAACCTTCCTTTGTATCCCATAACCTGGACTAGTCGGAGCACTCTGGCGCCTGTGTTGTCAGCACATTTGAGCATGGAACCCATTGTGAGCCCTCGTGCAAGTTTTGGCCCTTGCGCGGCTATGCCTTTCGCGCCTGGCGCTCTTTGTTTTGCTTTAGCTGCCATCTCACTTTGCCTCCAGTTTTTCAACAATTACGAAAGAGACTGTTTTGCTTAGTGGGCGGCATTCGGCTATTTTCACCCTGTCTCCTTCTTTTGCGTCTATGCATGGGGGGTTATGTGAGGGTATTCGGCTTTGTCTTCTTTCGTATTTCATGTATTTTGGAACGTAGTGGAGGTAATCATGTTTGACCACGGCGGTTTTGTCCATTTTGTCGCTGACCACGATTCCTTCGAAAACATGTCCGCGCACGGGAAGTTCTCCGTGGAAGGGGCAATTGCGGTCTTCACACGTCTTTTTTGGGGGTTTAAAATTTAGCGACATTACCATAATCTCCTAATGACCTTTTTGAGGCGGTCTTCAGGTTTTCCTACAAGAAGCGCTCCGTCGATTTCTACGATTGTGCCGTCTGGAAACGTGAAATGGAAGGTTGACAGGTGTTTAATTGCTATCTTCTTTCCATTTTCACACATAAGCGTAAACGTGTTCTTGGTCTCATCAACCACTTTGCCGGATAACCCTACAGAAGCGAGGTTGGGATTTTTGACGATTTTTGCTTCTGTGCCTATAAATTCTTGGCGAATAATGTCCGGCGTTATTTTCATTTATTCTTCTTCTCCTTTTTACTTCTCTTTTGTTTTGCTTTTTCCGGCTTTTCTTCTTTTTTTGTTTTGTTTGGTTTGAGTTTTTCTTCATTTTCGATTGTGAGTATTCGGGGAATTGTCTTGCGTAGCTGTTTTATTCGTGCTGGGTTTTCGACTGTTCCACCCGCGCGGATCATGGTTTGCAGTCGGACAAGTTCGGTTCTGAAGTCTCCAATTTTTTTGAGGCGTTCTTCAGAAGACATGTCTCTTATTTCTTTGGTGCGCAGTAACGGCACTATTCTGTGCCCTCCTTCTGTGTTTCATCAGCGGGTTCTTCAGTTGTTTCTCTGGTTTCCTCTTCTACTTTGGCTTCTTCAACAGGTTTTTCTTCCAAGATTTCTTCTGGAGGAGATTCAATTATCTTGATTTTGTCAGGGAACTGTGCATCGGGCGGCAAAAGCCTAACCCTTACACCGAACATGCCTGGTTTCAGCTGAACATGGACTTCGGCTTTGCGCATGTATCGGCTGGGTGGTTCGCCGCATTTTGGCAGGTAGCCTGCTTTGAATTTTTCGTATCTTGCGCGTTCTGTTCGCAGTTTGCCACTGATTATGATTTCGGCGCCAAGGGCTCCTGCTTCCATGACTTGGCTTAGAGCCCAGAATCCTGCGCGTCGGAAGTGAACGCCTCTTTCTAGGGCTGAGGCGATTTTGGAAGCGACGACGTAGGCGTTTAGTTCTGGAATCTCTATTTCGGAGACAGAAATTTGGGGGTTGGAAACGCCGAATTTTTCTTCAAGAAGGCTGGCGAGTTCTTTTATGGTTTCTCCGCCGCGTCCGATAACTAAGCCGGGACGCATAGCGTAGATGACTACGTGTGTGCCAAGCGGAGTTTTGGATATGTTTACGCCTCCATATCCTGCTTTTTCAAGTCTTTTTTGTAGGAATTCGTCGATTTCTGTCCGCTTTATAGCGTCTGTTATGAAATGTTTGACTATTGACATTAGATTTCGGCTCCTGTTTCGGGCTTTTCTTCAAGCACTATTTCTATGTGGCATAGCGTCTCGGTTTTGGGCGTGGCTCTTCCTTGGGCTCTTGGTCGGAAGCGTTTTATTTTCATGCCGGGTGATGCTGCTGCGTGGATTATTTTGAGGCGGTCAGTGTCTAGGCCTTTGTTTTCGGCGTTGGCTTCGGCGCCTTCAAGGATTTTTAGTATGTGTTTTGCGGCTTTTACGGGGTATTTGCCTACGAAGGCTTTTTCGAGTCCGTGGCGGTGTCCTAGTTTTTTTGTGAACCGTTTGTATGGGACGGGTTTCTTTTTGTCTATTACGTCTCTTAGGTACTGTTTTGCTTTTGTGACCATCATGCCCTTGATTGTTCTGCAGACTTCGCGGGCATTTTTATGGGATACTCTAAGCTCGCGTCCGCTGGCTTTTGCGGTTTTTTCAGGGTCTAGTTCTTCTTGTGTTATGGAGTATCCCCATTTTGGCATGGTATAGTCTTCTCCAACTGTGCAAATGAACAGCGACAATGCGATTTATATGGCTTTCCTTTAGCTTAGGTTGTTTTATGCCCGTTTTGGGCTTTTGTTTGGTTTTCAGTGTCCTTTTTGGCTGTTAAAATTTAGTTTGATGTGCCGTGCGGAGTTTTAGCCCCCCTTATTTATAGGTTGCATTTGTTTGGTGTTTATGCTAGTATGTAGATTAGGATTGCTGTGGTGAAGGTTAGGATGAAGGATGGTGTTAGGTATTTGTAGGCTTTACCTAGTGGGCATTTGAAGTAGCGGGCTGTGAAGGTGAAGCATAGATGGGTTGGCGAAATCACGTATCCTAGGTATGCGCTCATGTATGCTAGTGAAGCCATTTGCGCGGATGGTGTTAAGACGCCAAGCAACAGTGGGATGCCGATTGAGACTCCCCCGAGGGCTGAAGCTGTCAGCACTCCTAAAACGGCTGGCACGGCGATAAGCAGCAGAAGGCTGTTTGCGTTTCCGTCGGCTACAACTATTTTGAAGATTTCTTGCAGTCCTATACTTTTCATTATGTTACCCAGGAGAAAAGCTGAGTATGCGGCAAGCGTGATTCCGTAGATTCCCAAAGTTTTCAGCGGCTTAACACATGTTTGAGCAGAAGGCTTTGACAAGGCGACAAGGATGAGTATGCCAACCGCGGTTGCGACTAGAACGTCGAAGCCGAGTCTGGCCAGGTCGAATGCTACAATTTCAAAAATCACCGCGGTCACGATGGACGCTAAGATAGGCGTGAAAGTTAATAGGAAGGTCTTCATGCTGGAGTTTAGGTTCTTCTTTTCAGAGTCTTTTTGTTTGTTTGGGTTAGGAATCTTCCAAAAACCGATGACGTAGCCAACAACCACCATCACGGCTACCACTGGAATCTGTCTAAGGATGATGGTGTAAACGGTGGTTCCTACAAGTCCCGCGGTTACTATGAGCACTTGGCTCAGCGGGTAAACAGGAAAAATAGTGTGCCTAAACCAGAGGTTTATGTAAGCCTTCTTCTGGTCTGTAAGTCCAAGTTTTTCTCCTTGTGCCTCCACAAGCGGGGCAGACATGAGTGCACCGCCTGCAACGGGCAGAAACCCTATGATGGCTGGGAGCACGCATAAGACTAGTTTGGGGTTTTTGATGATTTTGCCTAGGCTTTCGCTGAGTTTGTCGATGAAGCTTGTTTCTTTGTAAAGTTGGCTTAGCCACATTATGAGAAAAGTTGCGGTTACCACTGAAATCGTGAGTGGGCTGGCTGACGTGTCGTAAACCACGCTGGGAACTTGTTCCCATGGAAGCGCAAGCAAAGCCAAGATGAAGGCTGTCGCGGTCAGCGTTATCCCCAAGTTCAGCCGTTTGTAGAGCATCACAGCTAAGCAGCTGAAAGAAACCGCTATCGCAACCATTGGTTGAACAAGTCCGGTCAAGCCGCACGCTCCATTCAAACCCTTACTGAACGGCTCAAGAATAAAAATTAAGCACATAACTTTTATCGTTCCAAAAAGGCGTAAATGTCACATTGCAAAACTTTTTTCACCCTGTGCCGCTGTGAACCTTAAGCTGACAGGTGGGTTCATAAGGCGAGGCGCGCGTATGAAGAGAAAAGCCTTCATCTCCGGTCCAATTCAAGGTGTGGAAACAAATCAGCGTTACAGAAACATAATCCGCAGAATATGCATAAACTGCGGTTTTGAAGTTTTGGATCCGTGGCAACGTGAAAAGATACTTTACAGAGGTACTCGGCATGGATGGTGGAACAACGTTCCCGTGGCAGACTTCATAAAAAGAGATTTGGATGATATAGAAAAATGCGATTTGTTAATCGCCTATTTGCCTAGGCTTTCAGCGGGAACGTGCATGGAACTTTTCTATGCTAAGCTTAAAGGAAAGAAAACCATTTGCGTCTGCTCCATGCGCGATGTAAGCCCTTGGGTAGCGTTCCACTGTGACGTAAAATTGAAAAGCTTTAAAGAGCTTAAGCAAGCACTCAGAAACGTTTAGAAAAGGAAAATAAGAACCTCATGCAAGAATGTCATCAACGTTGATGTCTCGTGCGGTTGTAGTCTAGTTTGGTCTAGGACATCAGCCTGCCACGCTGACGACCCGGGTTCAAATCCCGGCAACCGCACCAAACTCTTCGCCAAAA
>JAWAPV010000017.1:1577-13212 GCA_038894255.1 Bathyarchaeia archaeon | reverse complement strand
TTAAAAACAAAACTGCTCAATATAGACGAAGGACTAGAAAAAATGAAAGAAAGTGAGCGTCCATGAAAGGAGTAATCTTGCACGGCGGGCACGGTACAAGATTAAGGCCTCTAACGCATACTGGCCCAAAACAGCTTATTCCAATAGCAAACAAGCCAACATCCCAGTACGTGGTGGAAGACCTTGCAAACGCAAACGTTCGGGACATAGCCATAATATTGGGCGACCTGATGCCTGAAAAGGTCAAAGAGTATTATGGCTCAGGAGAAAAATTCAACGTAAAAATCACCTACATTCAGCAGGATAAGCCTGCCGGCATAGCTCACGCCGTAAGCTTAACTGAAAACTTCGTCAAAAATGACAAGTTCATAGTTTATCTTGGTGACAATCTGCTGAAGGGCGGAATCGCAAATTTTGTTCGCGAATTTGAAAAGCAGGATTATGATGCAATGATATTGCTGTGCAAAGTGGAAAACCCAAGCCAGTTCGGAGTAGCCGAGTTCGATAAAAACGGAAAGCTTGTTCGCCTTATAGAAAAACCCCAAAAGCCACCCAGCAACTACGCCCTTACAGGAATATACTTCCTCACAAAGTCAATTTTTAAAATGATTAGAAAGCTGAAGCCTTCGTGGCGCGGCGAGCTAGAAATCACCGAGGCACTGCAGCTCCTGATTGATGAGGGGTACGATGTGGGCTACAAGAAAGTTGAAGGATGGTGGAAAGACACAGGCACCGTCGAAGACATCATAGAAGCCAACCGACTAATTCTGGACGACCTGCAACCAAACATAAAAGGCGTTGTGGATGACAAAAGCTGCATCCAAGGAAGAGTCGCCATTGAAAGCGGCTCCATCGTTAAACACGGCGCCCTAATTCGCGGGCCCGTCATAATAGGCGGTAACACAATAATTGAGGAAAACGTGTATGTTGGGCCGTACACGGCTATAGGCAACAACGTGGCAATCAAGAGGGGCGAAATAGAAAATTCCATAATTATGAATGACTGCATCATCGACGTTGACGGAAAAATAGTAGACAGCTTAATAGGGCCTAACACGGAAATTTCGACCAACCACAAAGGCCCGAGAGGACATAGGTTTGTTGTGGGTGAAAGTTCCAAAATAGCACTGTGAGTTGTGGGAAAATGATAGAAGGCGTAGTAGTAAAACAGCTTAAAGTTATTCCAGACGAGCGAGGCTGGCTGATGGAAGTTATGCGAGCCGACTGGGAACACTTCAAGAAGTTTGGTCAGGCATACGTGACTGCCGGCTATCCGCAAGTGGTCAAGGCTTGGCACATGCACAAGAAGCAAACCGACAACATGGCTTGCGTGAAAGGCATGATGAAGCTAGTGCTTTACGATGGCAGAGAAAACTCGAAAACCAAAGGTGAAATAAACGAATTTGTGATCGGCGAAAAAAACCCGTTGCTTGTGCAAATCCCGCATGGCGTCTGGCACGGCTTCAAAACCATAAGTGAGGAATACGCGTTGCTTTTGAACATCCCAGACAAAATGTATAATTATGGAAAACCTGATGAGCATCGTTTGCCGCCCAACACTGACAAGATTCCCTACGATTGGAAGCTTGCTTCATGGCTGAAGCATGGGTGAACCCCGTGAAGATTTTGGTTACAGGAGGCGCAGGCTTCATCGGTAGCAACTACGTCCGTTACATGCTTAGAAAATATAAGGACGCGTATATAGTGAACTTGGATTTGCTTACCTATTCTGGTAGACTGGAAAACCTTCACGACGTAATGGAGAGCAAGCAGCATAGATTCGTTAAGGGAGACATTCGAGACCACAAATGTGTGGATCAGGTGATGAGTGAAGGATTTGATGTTGTGGTCAATTTTGCTGCAGAAACGCATGTGGACAGAAGCATTGTTGAAACCGACGCGTTCATCACCACTGACGTGTATGGCACCTACGTACTTCTTGAAGCTGCAAGAAAACATGATGTGAAAAGGTTTGTGCAAGTGTCAACCGATGAGGTGTATGGAAGCATCCAGAAAGGGTCTTTCAAAGAAGAAGACCGCCTTAACCCGTCAAGCCCTTACTCTGCAAGCAAAACCGCCGCAGAGCTTATGGCCTTCGCTTTTCACAAAACATATGGCTTGCCTGTTATAGTTACGCGGAGCTCCAACAATTTTGGGCCATACCAACACCCTGAGAAGCTAATACCGAAGATGACTGTTCGCGCCTTGCAAAATCAGCCTCTTCCTCTTTACGGAGACGGAAAGCAAGTTCGAGACTGGCTTTTTGTTGAAGACAACTGTGAAGCTTTGGATATCGTGACACAAAAAGGTGCGGTTGGAGAAGCCTACAACATAGCCTCAGGAGAAGAACATACTAATATAGAAATCGTTAAACTAATCCTCAGGCTTCTCAAAAAAGACGAGTCTCTTATCACTTTTGTCCAAGACAGACCTGGTCACGACCGCAGATACTCAATAAGTATCTCAAAAATCCGTAAGCTTGGGTGGCGTGCCAAGTATTCTTTTGAGGCGGCGATGAAGGACACTGTGGATTGGTATGTTCGGAATGAGTGGTGGTGGAAGCCTTTGCTCTCAGATGTTTTTGTGAAATCCGACACGCCTTGGACTGCAAAAAAGGGTGAACACGCACAGTTTAGGCTGTAGGTTTTTGTATTTCTTTTTCGAGTTTTTCCACTCTTCTTTTAACCTTGTTAACTTCGTCCAAAACGTTTTTTGCTTTTATTTCGTCTTTGCGTTTCTCGTTGGATTTCAAAATTAGCTTAAGAAATTCTGAGTCGTATGCTTCTCTAAGTAGCTTCACATTTGGAATTAAGCAGTGACCACTAATCACGTCTGGAAACATTATAGGTCTATCAAGCCTTACTCGATGAGTGTCCTCTAAAAAGTCGACCACATCGTCGAAATCCGCTTTCAGTGTCATGCTAATTCGATGCATTTCCTGAAAACACGCAATCATCCAAGCCCTATAAGTGGTTTCAAAAAGCTTAGCCAGCTCAGTCTCAACACAGCTTTTTGCAAGTTTCGTTTTTAATCCGATTTTTTCAAAGTGCTCACACGCAAGTTTGCCAGCCTCTTGAGTGGCGCCTCCCACATACTTGGTCCAGCGTTTAAATTCCCACTTCATGTGTTCAACGCTTTTGTGGATCCCGCGGATAGGCGAGTGCGCTACAAGGCAACCGCTGCTCGTGTATATGCTCATTGTTGTTCCAGGAGGGACGGTGCTGTTTACAATTGTAAGGTTGGGCTTGAATCTTTCGATGTAATTGTTTGTTATTTGTACGAATCCTTTTTGGTCGTTGCATGGGATGCAAATGTGCAAAACATCCACCTTGCTCGGCAACTTTTCCGCTTCCACTCCAAGCTGGCGCATCTTTTCTGCGTCAACATCAATTCCGTAAACTGCAAACTTTCCGCTTTCTTTTAATAGTTCAAACATTGGGCGTCCTACTTCGCCCAAACCTACAACAAGCACCTTTTCTTTTGTCACGTGTTTTCAGCCTCTATGAAAAGCAGACTTGTTGCCGAACTATTTAAATGTCTTAGGCTTTTAAACAAGAATCGGGAAAAAGGGGGAAACATGACAAAGCCAAAAATGGGAAAAGGAGTCGTTTTAGGCAAGAACGTTGCCTTTGGCGAAAATGTAACATTATGGAATTACGTAGTAGTTTGCGATGGTTCAAAAATAGGCGACGGAACCGTTGTCGGAAGTTTTGTTGACATCGGCAAAGAAGTTGTAATTGGCAAAAACTGCAACATCCAAGCGCACGTAACAATCTCCAACGGCTGCAGAATAGGCAACAACGTCTTCATAGCCCCAAACACAAGCCTATTAAACGACAAATACCCCAAAAGCAGCGTCCTATCACCCGTGATCGTGGAAGACAATGTAATTATCGGAGGTGGCGCCACAATACTACCAAGAGTGGTGATTAAGAAAGGCGCGGTTGTGGCTGCTGGAAGTGTTGTTACAAGAGATGTTCCAGCAAAGACGGTTGTAATGGGGGTTCCCGCCAAAAGCGTCATGTCCCTAAAGGAATATGAAAGTAAACGCGACGCGTTTGTGAAATTTTCGGTGAAAAAATGAAAATTTGGTATGACGCGTGCACCGGCAAACACATGCGGTACGGCTCAGCCATCGCTAAGCGCCTTAGGAAAACTGGTTGCGAAGTGATATTAACTACACGTCAGCACCCTGACGCTTTGGCTTTGGCAGAGTTACTCGGCGAAAAACCAGTTGTTGTTGGAAAGTATGCTTCTTGCTCGCTTTCTATGAAACTGAAAGCGAGCGCAAAAAGGATTCTGCTCTTTGCAGAAATGTTTAAGGACGCCATGCCAGATTTCGCGGTTTCTCACCAGTCGGTTGAACTGTGCCGCACCGCGTTTGGTTTAGGGATTCCAGCAATCGTTACCGCTGACACTCCACATGCTGAGGCCGTTAACAGGTTGACTGTGCCATTGGCAACAAAACTCGTCGTTTCTGAAGCTGTCCCACCGCAGTTTTATAAGAAATATGGCGCTCGCGAAATTGTTCGTTTCAAGGGAGTTGACGAGGTTGCGTGGATCAGAGACTTTAAGCCGTCTAAAGATTTGGGTTTCAAACACCCACTTATAGTGGTGCGCCAAATTGAAAGTGGCGCATCTTACGCTTGGAGAAAAGAAGACATAACGTTAAAGCTTGCACGCCGCCTTTCGCTTCTGGGAAACGTTGTTTTTCTTTCGCGTTACTCAAAGAAGAAACTGAAAAATTTAACAGTTTTAAACAAGTTTGTGGATTCAGTCAGCCTCGTTGCGCATGCAGACCTCGTCGTAAGCGTGGGCGGAACAATCTCGAGAGAAGCCGCGCTGCAGGGAGTGCCCAGCATAGTGACTTCCGAGATTTGTAGAGCGCATGTGAACACGTATCTGGCTAGAAAAGGGTTTCCGCTTTTTATTGTTGAGCCATCAAAAGTTGTTAGTTATGCGAAGAAATTTTTGGGGAAAAAGTTTGATGTTAAGACGAAGCTTGCAGCTTTAGAAGACCCTGTAGAAGTCATTGAGCGGCTTGTGGCGAGAAAAACCGCGTAAATAGTGTTTTGTTGCAACTATAGCTTGCTTGCTTTTGTTTTAAATTCGCCTCTAAGAATATATCCGGCGATGCCTGTGAAGTTTAGAGGAAGGAAGTGAGTTTTGTCATTTAGGTTTACAATGAAACTTTTTACGCTGTCAACCTCAACAGTTTCTTGTCTTTTGATTAAATTTACAAAAGAAAGATACGATGAATAATCCTCGTGAAGGGAAACTACCACTCTGTCCGCGTCGCAGCCGATTCCGCTCATTCCAAGAAGCACGCAACTGTTTTCTTTGTTAATAACTTCGCAGACCTGTCTTCTTGCCTTTTCTATATCTTCAGAAGTAAGTGGATATTTCAGTTTGGCAAAAGTGATCGCAAGAATTTCAAAACCAAGTTTGCTAAACTCAAGCATCAGCGTGTACCCTTTTATATACCCTTCTTTCTCCAGTTTTTTCAGTATTCTGCTGATTGTCGGTTGAGAAACGCCTAATACGCTGGCAAGTGCCCTGTCGCTTCTTCTACTGTTTTTTATAAGTTCTGAAATAAGCCTCAATTCCGTATCTTTCGTAAGTGCACACCTCACCCTTCTTGTCACGAGAAACCCATATTTAAAATTGCACCTTTAAGAGGCTAAAACAACGCATAAAATTGAACGATTAAAAAAGCGGCAAGCATAGCTGAATCCGTGAAACTCTGCCAACAGCCAGTTCAGCGCCTTCTGATCTGAGGTTGTTAACAGCGTTAACCTTAAACTCTTAAATAAACGCTTAGCAACTGAAAATCAAAAGGGGCTGGTCGTCTAGCTTGGTTAGGACATTGGCTTTACGAGCCAAAGGTCGCCGGTTCAAGTCCGGTCCAGCCCACCATGTACAACTAGGATGATAACGCTATTACTTGACGGCGTCTTGTTGTGCTAAAAGGTTTAGATGCGTGCCGCTATTCTTCTTTTAGCCTCACGACCTTACAGCATCTTCGCTCCAGATGTACCATCAAATCTATGCCCGCTTTAGCTCTTTCTTCCTCTTTTTCAAGGTGCTTTTCGAAGCCTACTTGCTTGACACGGTTATAATTTTCTATTACAAAAGGGTACCATTCACGATGGTACTGCGTATGCTTGCATGTAAGGTATTCATTGCAAAGCAAGCAACTCTCAAGACCCTTAATATGAGCGCACTTTCTGTTTTCGCATGGAGCGCCACCACCGTTCAAGCACATGGGGCACTGCGCGCTGGCGAACCATTCTAGACCCTTTCTAAACTCTCTGAATTTGAATGATTTGATCGCTTCCTCCATCCAGTCATAGCGAACGGTGTTCACGAGCCTCTCCACCTCTCCAGCTATTATCTTCACTCTTTCGTTGCCCTTTAGGCGTTAGCCGCAGTAAACGCCGCGCATCCCGTATTGCTTGTTCTTTTCCATTCCGAGCATTCCAGTCTTTTCTTGGCACGTTTAAATGGGCCGCACATTTATATCCCAGTGAGTCGTCCAATGCTGCTCCTTCAAAACCGATTTTAATGCAATTTTGGAATGCTTGAACCACGTTGTGCACTTCATGTAAATCCCCTTAAATCTATAAAAAGTCGTTGAAAAAGCTATTTAGACTATGGATAAAGTGGTATTGCCTAAGAAAAATCTTTATTTTTTAAAAAAAGAAATAAGCATTAAATTTGCTTGATGAAAGGAGGTGGTTAGAATGACAAAGAAAGAGCTTTTGAGTATGTTGAATAAAGCTTTGGAATTAGAACATGCTGCTAGGATACAGTATCTTGCACATGCAGAACAAATAGATGGAATAAATGCGGAACCGATAATTGCAAGGCTGAAAGAAATCGCTGAGGATGAAAAGAAACATGAAGAGATGTTCAGAGAAATGATTGGAAGCTATTTGGACGGCGTGCCTTCGATGGGCATGGCAGAAACTCACCCCGCCAGTACATTGAATAGAATTTTTGAAGTAAACTTGAAAGACGAAATGCACGCAGTTGATGTTTACATGGGCATTATGAAGAAAATACACGACATGAAGGATGAACTGAAGTATGAGTATTTCCAACTCGAGCACAAAATAAGACATATCATAACAGATGAACAGGAACACATAGCAGAACTAAAACTGCTCATTGGAAAGAAAAAATAATCAATTATGATTCAAACGTTAACATAAACTGGCATTTTCACTCCCTTATTATTGTTTAATGGTTTATTTTCAAAGCAAAAAGCAGATACGAAAAGAATTGATGGACATAAGATTCAAACTCAAAACTCAAAGGTAAAGAGGGCGGTAAAGTGGCTAAAGTTGGAGAGATTTTATTTCTGCAAAATATGCAGTAACAAGATCAGTCCTTGAAGCAGGAAAGGAACACTTTGCTGCGGAAAACCAATGCAACTTATTTAGCTTTGGCATGTTTAAACCTTTATTTAAATTGCATCGCGTATTATGGCTAAAACAGCTTCCCCCTATAAAAAGTCGTTAAAAAGACTACAAAAATAGGCATTTGTTAGAAAGTGCGGGGGGTGGGATTTGAACCCACGAACCTCTATAGGATAGGCGCCTCAGGCCTACGCCTTTGGCCATGCTTGGCAACCCCCGCACGCACGAGGCGTATTCGCGTAAGTTTTTGTTTGTTGTTGAAATTAAACCTTGCTTATTGTCGAACAAAAAGAATTTGGGTGAAAGGGTTAGGTTAGGCGGAAGTCTTCTTTGATTGTTGTTAGTACAACGTGTGTGTTTGTCCGTTCCACGTAAGGTAGCGTTAGCAGCCTTTTAGTGAACTTTGAGAGTTCTTGGCGACTTTTGAATTTGGCGATGATTACGGCGTCAATCATTCCTGTTAAGTCGTAGACGCAGCAGACGTTTGGGAGTCTTGCAATCTCGTTTTCCATTTCTAGAAGTCTGCCTTTTGAGACTGTGATTTCGCTTACAATGGTAAGTTCGTAGCCTAGTTTTTCGTGGTCAAGCATGACCGTGTAAGCTTTGATTATGCCTTCTTTTTCCATTCTTTTTATCCGTGTCAGCGCTGTTCCAACTGAAATTTTGCATTCTTTGGCAATTTGCCTAGAGGAAAGCCTCGAATCGAGTGTTAGCGCTTCCAGTATTTTGATATCTGTTTCGTCTAAGCCCATTTTTGCGCTTCCTGAATGTACGTTTGTCTAATAATAACGTTCAATATTTAATATTTGTCGTCTAATATGAAAATAAAGCTTTTATATGTACATAAATCCTTATTGTTGCTATAAGTTTGCACAGGTAAAACCGCAATGCAAAAACTGCAAGCCATCCAATTACTAGAAACATGCTTAAAACTAACAAAAAGCGCCGACTACATCCTTCTACAGTTCACCGACATCCTTGGGTTCATAAAAGGCCGAACGATCCCCGCTGAACAAGCAGAAAACGCATTGAGAGAAGGGGTAGCTTTTGACGGCTCATCAATAAACGGTGGAGCCAACATCGAAGAAAGCGATATGGTAATGAAGCCAGACTTGGCAACGTTTACAGCTTACCCATACTACTTTTACAACAAAAGCGTCGCAGGCTTCATCTGCAACATAAACTATCCAGACGGCAGACAGTTCGAATCCGACTCGCGTCACATTCTTCGGCACACAGTCAAAAAAATGCTGGATGAAGGTTACAACCCGACCGCAGCCGCCGAGTTGGAATTTTACCTTGTAAAGAAAACCGAAAAAGACGAAGTTGTCCCTGTCGAAAATCATGTGATAGACAAGCAAATGTATTTTGACATAACACCCGGCAAAGACCTAACCGAGTCTTTCCGCATGGATTTGTCAAACGCTCTCTCCACAATGGGAATAACCGTAGAAAGGCAGCACCATGAGGTAGGCTCTGCCCAAAACGAAATCACTTTCAAATACTCTGACCCGTTAACCACCGCAGACAACATAACACGCTACAAGTTCGCAGCTAAAGGCGTAGCGGACAAAAAATACGGCTGGATAGCCACCTTTATGCCCAAGCCTTGGCACGGCAAAGCAGGCAGCGGCATGCACATTCACTTGGGACTAACAGACGCAAAAACAAGTAAAAACCTGTTTTATGACGCTGAAGGATACGCGTACACATCACAGACATGCAGACATTTCGTCGGCGGCATCCTTCATCACGCCAGAGCCCTCTGCGCCATTGTAGCCTCCACAGTTAACAGCTACAAGCGTCTTGTACCAGGCTATGAGGCGCCAGTTTACACTGCTTGGAGCAGGCGAAACCGTTCATCGCTTGTGAGAGTTCCAGCTTTTTCATCTCCAAACGGGAACGATGCCAGAATAGAGTTTAGGTGTCCAGACCCGCTGTGTAATCCCTATCTTGCTTACGCCGTTGTGTTCGAGGCTGGAATGGACGGCATCAAAAGAAAAATCGATCCTGGCGCGGCTACGGACGTAAATCTTTACCATCTAAGTGAAGCTGAACACAAGAGGCTTGGGATTAAAACTTTGCCAGCCTCTTTGAAAGAAGCTTTGGAAGAGTGGGAAAGTGACGACGTTTGCGTCAGAGCCTTAGGTAAAGAAGTTGCGGAGAAATATGTTGAGTTGAAAATGCGTGAATGGAAAGAATATGAACCGCATATGCCAAGTAACCCAGTTGAAGTGACGGAGTGGGAAAGACAGAAATACCTTTATTCTTAGCTTTCTTCTTTCACACCGAATCATAAGACTTTGGGTTTCTGAGCCAATTCGTCTGCTTTTTTCTTGCAAAGATTCTTAATGTGGTTTACTAACTCGTTGACAGCGGCTTCGAAAACTTCCTTGCCTTTTTCCTTTGAAGCTGTGGTTTGCGTGTCAAAGACGCCGCTGCTGGTTTCGTCTACGGTGTCGCTTGGGAAGACTATGCCTTCTTCCTCAAACATCGGTTTTCGCGGTTTTTCGTCTTCTGCTCTACGCATATCTACAAGATTAGGATGCAAAGCCAAGATAACTGAAGTTTCTTCTGCGCCTGCGTGTCTTCGCTCTTCGGGCTTGAAAAGATCTTGCAGCAACTTTGGAGTTGCTCGCCACCATTGAAAAACAGACACGAAAATAGCTTTCTCTCTAAGCTCTCTTGCCAGCTCTGCAAGGGCGTCCAAGTTGCCGCCATGTCCGTTAACTATGACAATCTTCTTCACTCCATAATAGCTAAGAGCCAAACAAACCTCTTTCACATATTCTTTGAAAACTCGTGGAGAAACGTACATGGTTCCCCAAAACTGCTTGTGGTGGCTGCTTACGCCAAAAGGCACTACGGGTAAACAAGCTACGCCTGTACGTTTTGCTGCTGCCTCCGCAATAGCCTTCGCCACAAGGTGGTCGGTTCCAAGCGGGTTCGCAGGGCCATGTTGCTCAGTCGAGCCTACAGGAATAATTGCAATGTCTTTTTTCGAAAAATATTCTTTAGCCTCAACCCAGCTCATTTCATGCAACAAAACCTTCAAGGCTTCTCAACCCTTTGCTTTCTCGAAACCATTTTATTAACCACAACAAAATATAAGCTTGCACCTTAAGCGAACGGTGGAAATCTTGAAAGCGCTTATCCTCGCAGGAGGCTTCGGAACAAGGCTTAGACCTCTAAGCTGCGCAAGACCCAAAAGTCTTTTCCCCATAGTCAACAAGCCGCTTCTACAGTGGACGTTTGAAAGACTGGCAAAAAACGGCATAACCGAAGTGATACTTGCGGTAAATTACCAAACTGAAATCGCGATAAAACAACAAAAAATTCTCAAAAACAGTTTCAAAGTCAGTTTTTCCCGCGACCCGCCAGGCAAGCCGCTTGGAACCGGGGGGCCTATAAAGAGAGCTGAAAAAAAGCTGGGGAGCGATGCTCCCTTTTTAGTTCTAAACGGCGACATTTTTGCGGACATTAACTATTCTCTTATTGTAGACTTGCATAGAAAGAAAAATGGTGTTGCCACTTTGTCTCTCTGCCGCGTTGAAGATCCAAGCATGTATGGCGTGGCTGAACTTGCCAAAGACAATCGCATACTAAAGTTTGTTGAGAAGCCCTCGCGAAAAGAAGCTCCTTCTAACCTCGTCAACGCAGGCGCCTATGTTCTAAGCCCTGAAATTTTCCGTTACATACCGAGAGGCCGCGCGGTGTCTATTGAGCGCGAGGTTTTTCCGAAACTGGCTGAAGAAGGAAAACTTTTCGGCAGAGTTTTTGATGGATTGTGGATGGATATAGGTAAGCCAGAAGACTACTTGAAACTAAACCGAAAGCTTCTGGAAGTTATGAGTAATCAGAACGAAGTAGCGTTTAATGACGTAAAAATAAAGAAGCCCGTGGCATTTGCCAAGGACGTGTCTGTAAAAGGAGGGTCAGTTATAGGGCCTTATGCTGTTATAGGTAAAAACGTCACTATCGGAAGCGGAGTTCGCATTAAAAATTCTGTTGTTTTCGAAAGAGCGACAATATCTGATAGCGCTTTAATAGAGGGGGCAGTAATCGGAGAAGGCGTTTACGTGGGAAAAAATGCGAAGATCAACAAACACACGGTCATAGGGGACTATGTGCGAATAGGTAATAACGTAACTTTAGCGAAAGGAGTTTCAGTTTGCCCTGCAAAAACAATTTCTGAAAGCGTATTAACGTCTAAA
>JAWAPV010000017.1:0-1567 GCA_038894255.1 Bathyarchaeia archaeon | reverse complement strand
AAACGCTTGTTTGGAACAAACGCAATCCGCGGCGTAGTCAACAAAGACTTAGTCCCACAAACAGCAATAAAAATAGGCGCCGCCATAGGAACTTTCTTCAAAAAAGGAACAATCATCGTGGGGCATGACGCCAGAACAAGCGGGCCGATGCTCGCAGAAGCAGCAATTTCCGGGTTAACCTCGTCAAGTTGTAATGTAGCTTTTGCTGGTATGGCGCCAACTCCTGCTTTGCAATATGCGGTGAAAAAGCACAAAGCTGATGGGGCGGTCATAATAACGGCTTCTCATAACCCTCCAGAGTATAATGGGATAAAAGTAGTTTGGAAGGACGGTATTGAGTTGTCTAGGGAACAAGAGATGCAAATTGAGAAAATATACTTCGATGAGGCTTTTTGTTACGCTGAATGGGATAGACTTGGCACAGTTACTGAACTCCACAATGTAGTTGGAGAGTACATAGAAGCCGTGAAAGAGCATGTTGATAAAGCCAAAATTGCAGGGAGAAAATATTGTGTTGTTGTAGATGCCGCGAACAGCGTTGGTGGCTTGGCAGCTCCATACATGCTTCGCGATTTGGGATGTAAAGTTGTAACCATAAACGCGAACATTGACGGCACGTTTCCTGGAAGACTACCTGAACCGCGCCCAGAAAATCTTCGCGAACTTTCATCAACAGTAAAGGCTGTCGGAGCAGATTTGGGCGTGGCTTTTGATGGAGATGCCGACCGTTCCGTTTTTGTCGATGAGAAAGGTGTGGTACACTGGGGCGACATCACCTTCGCATTAGTTGAGAAATACTTTCTTAAAGAAAATAAGGGAGAAAAAATTGTCACGCCAGGAAGTTCTTCTTCCGTTGTTAAGGAAGTTGCTGATACTTTCGGCGGAGAAATAGTGTGGACTAAGGTGGGAAGCGTAACCGTTTCTCAAACTATGAAGGCTGTTAATGCGAAGCTAGGCGGAGAAGAAAACGGCGGGATCTTCTATGGGCCACATCAGGCTGTAAGAGACGGGGCGATGGCAACGGCTTTAATTCTCGACATCATGGCTGAAACAGGTAAGAAGCTATCAACGTTACTGGCAGAACTGCCAAAGTATTATATTGAAAAAGGCAAGGTTGAATGCCCAGAATCGCTTAAAGAAAAGGTTCTGGAAAAACTTGTTCGGCAGACTTGCGACCTAAATGTAAACACTATTGATGGCGTTAAAATATGGTTTGAAGATAAAAGTTCTATATTGATAAGGCCAAGCGGCACAGAACCAATTTACAGGCTGTATGCAGAAGCAAAAACTGCCGCGAAAGCTAAAAAACTGGTAAAAAGCTATGCCGCAAAGCTTGAAAGAACAATTGCCGACCTTAGAAAATAGGCGTGTTTAACGTGGCGCTGGAGCGGAAGTACAATGTCTTCGTCAATAATGTTTGTAAAACCTGAAGATGTCGACAGGGAAGAAAAGCGTAGCAAATACACCGTCAGCGTAATTGGCTGCAACTCAATCGGCATCATGCACGCTTTTCTTTTTGCAGAAGCAGGGTTTAAAGTGATATGCGTAGATGCAGACCCAGCTATTG